>NZ_JBTWMV010000036.1:0-72401 GCF_054850255.1 Streptomyces sp. 7R007
CTGTACGCGCGCGAGGTGGCCCTCGCCGACCAGGGCGCCCATCTCGGTGGCAGGGTCGAGAGGGTCTCCGATGCGCAGTTCGCGGGCCCGTCGTACCACCGCCTCGCTGACCTGTTCGGCGATCGAGCGGTGCACGAGCAGCCGGGAGGGGGCGGTGCACATCTCGCCCTGGTTGAAGAAGATGCCCCAGGCCGCGGTGGCGGCGGCTTGGTGCAGATCGGGGGCGTCCGGGAGGACGATGTTGGGCGACTTGCCGCCCAGTTCCAGCCAGACACGTTTGAGGTTGGAGTCCGCGGCGTAGCGCAGGAACTGCCGGCCGACGGCGGCGGAGCCGGTGAAAGCGAGGACGTCGACGTCGGGGTGGAGTCCGAGAGCGCGTCCGGCGGTGGGCCCGTCACCGTTGACCACGTTGAGGACGCCCGGCGGCAGCCCGGCCTCGGTGGCGATCCGCCCCAGCAGCAGCGCGGACAACGGCGAGTTCTCGGACGGCTTCAGTACGACCGTGCAGCCGGCGGCCAGCGCCGGAGCCACCTTCCAGCCGGCCAGTGTCAGGGGGAAGTTCCACGGGACGACCGCGCCGACCACGCCGGACGCCTCACGGGTGACCAGTGCGAGGGCGTCCGGCGTGGTGTGCGGGGAGAGGTCGGCGAGTTTGTCGGCCAGCTGGCCGTACCAGCGGAAGGTGCTGATTGCGGCGCGCAGTTCGATGTCGTGGGCGTCGGTGATCGGTTTGCCCATCTCCAGACTGATGGTGAGCGCGATCTCCTCCCGCCGCTCTTCGAGCAGTTCGGCGATGCGCACGAGGACCCGTCCCCGCTCTGCGGGCGCCAGGCGCGGCCAGGGGCCGGCGTCGAACGCCCGGCGGGCGGCTGTCACGGCCGCGTCCACCTCGGCGGCGCCCCCGTCGGCGACCTGCGCGATCACCCGACCGTCGCGGGGCGAGACGGCGGCGAAGACCGCGCCGCCGCCCACGTCGACGCCGTCGATGTGATGCGCGCCGGACAGGTCGAAGGACTTGGCACGGCGCAACCACTCCTCGTGCGTGACGTCCGACATGGGGGTACCCTCCAAGATCATTTGGAATCAGACAACAAGGGCCGGCCACGGCGCCGAGGTCTTGGGCGCCACCCGCCGCCTGGTCGACGTTTCCTCGACCAGGCGGCGGGCTTGGCCCGCTGAGCGGCTGCCGGGTGACTCAGCCGTCGACGGCGACGGTGACGGTTCGGGCCGGCCAGGACGCGGCCATACCCAGGAGCAGGACCGCCGGGACGGTGAGCTCCAGCCAGACGGCGGTGCTCTGTGCGCCCCCGATCAGCGTGGTGAAGTTCTCGATGATCAGCCAGATCGCGCCGACGATGCCGACCGCGCCCAGGGCCGGGGCGACCCGCGTGTTCCACAGCCGGGCGTCCAGGCGCCCGCGGCGGAAGAAGACGACCACGGAGAGGGAGGTCAGCAGGTACAGCAGCATGATCCCCAGAACGGCGACCCCGCTTCCCCAGGAGAACAGGGTGAGAACCGGGTCCTGGCCCGCGAGCGCGAACGGAACCACCATCACGACGGCGACAGCCGTCTGAACCCAGCCGGCCACGCCGGGTGAGTGGCGGCGGTTGATCGCCGAGAGCCTGCGGGGCAGCAGCCCTTCACGGCTGAGCGAGAACAGATAGCGGTTGGCGGAGTTGTGGAAGGCGAGGATCCCCGCGAAGAGGGAGGTCACCAGCAGGACCGGCAGGACGTCGTTCGCCCAGGCCCCGAACAGGTCCGAGATCGGCGCGAAGACGAAGCTCGTCGAGTCACCGCCGGCGAGTGCCTTGCCCGCGGCCGCGGGCGCCGCGGAGGGACCGTAGGAGGAGATCAGCATCCAGGAGGCGAAGGCGTAGAAGCCCGCAACGACGGCGACGGCCAGATAGGTGGCCCGCGGCACGGTCTTGCGGGGTTCGCGTGCCTCCTCGCCGTAGATCGCGGTGGCCTCGAAGCCGACCATGGAGGCCACCGCGAACATGAGCGCGACTCCCGGAGCCCCCTTGACGGCGTTCGCGGGGGAGAACGACTGGACGAGGCCCAGCCCCTCCGGCCCGCCGCCCCTGAACAGGGTGACCAGCGAGAAGACACTCAGGATGCTGAACTCCGCCATGACGAAGACGGCCAGCACCTTGGCGCCCATCTCGATGCCCGCGGCTCCCAGGACCTGGACGATCACCATCGTGACCAGGGCACAGGCCCACCAGGGCACGTTGACGCCCGCGTGTTGCGCCAGCAGGCCGCTCACGGTCGCCCCGTAGAGACCGTACATGGCGGCCTGGATCGCACAGTAGGACAGCAGCGCCACTCCGGCGCTGCCGGAACCGAGGCGTTGGCCGAGCCCCGTGCGGATGTACATGTAGAAGGCGCCGGCGTCCACGACATGCCGCCCCATGGCCACGAACCCCACCGAGAAGAGCAGGGTGATCACACCGGCCGTCACGTAGGAGGCGGGCACACCCGCGCCGTTGCCGAGGCCGACGGCGATGGGGACGGCGCCCGCGACGCCGGTCAGCGGCGCCTGGGCGGAGAGCACGAAGAAGAGGATGCCCAGGACGCCTAGGGAGTTGGGCTTGAGCTTGCCTGCCGTGGAGGCGTCGGGCGCCGTGTCTGTGGCCACCGTCGGACTTTCCACTCGGATCACCTGCCAGGATGGGGAGAATTTCATTTCAGGCCAAACGAGTTGCCTCATAGTGGGCTGGAGCTATCCATTTGGCAAGGGGGTGGGGAGGCATTCCCGACCGGGCCGCGATTCCTTACGGAGCCGTAACCGTCACTTAACGCGCCGAGCGGCGTCCCGGCGCCGGCCCGCGGGAGCACCAGGACATGCCGTGGAGGCGGTCGGACGCCCGAGGAGCGGCCCGTGAAGGACCGGCCCTCAAGCTCGGCAGGCGCGGGATCGCGGGGTCTGCGAGACCGAGGACCTATTCCGTCGGTTCGGCATCGACGTGGCCGTCGACCGGACCGTCGGTGGCGAGGCGTCGGAGGAGGAGGCGCAACTCCTCGATGGCCGCGTCGGTGGTGCCGGGGCCGCCGAAGACCAGCTGGTGCAGCACCAGCCCGTCCAGGGCTGCGAAGACGAGCCGGGCGAGCGGGCGGCCGGTTCCTTCGGGCAGCATGCGGGTCAGCTCGCGCTGGGTGGCGTCGAAGTACTCGTCGTACAGCGTCCGCAGATGCGGCAGCAGTTCGGGGCGCCGGCGGGCCTCCAGCAGCAGTTCGTACTGGAAGGCCTGTTTGTCCGGTTCGACGGTGACCATCTGTGACACCCCGGCCGCGAAGTCCGCGGTCTCGCCGGTGCCGGGCTCGAGTGCGCTGGTGTCCAGCGAGGTGCGGACCGCGTGCGCGAGCGCCTCCTCGATGAGAGCGTCCCGGGAGCCGAAGTGGTGCACGACCAGGCCGTGCGTGGTGCCCGCCTCCTGCGCGACCGCCCGGTAGGTGAGCTTGCGCAGCCCGCCTCGGGCCACGACCCGCACGGCGGCGTTGAGCAGGGCCTCGCGGCCCTCGCCGTAGTTCATGCGCCGGCGCGGCTTGCGGCCCTCGGTTTCCCCGGGCCCCTGGGGTCCTCCCTCGGCGGGTGCGGTCATGTGCGCGACCTTACCCGCCGGGTCGGACACGGCCGTAGGGCTGGTCGGCACCAGGATCCCGGTCACCGCCGGGGCGGCCGGATGCCGCGGAACTCCCAGTCGCCGCCGAGTGCGGTGGACAGCACCTCCTCGGACTCGGTGGGCTGGGCGCCGACGTCGGCACGGATCGGAGTCGGGCCGGTCACGACGTGGTTGGTGAGGCGCCCCAGTCCCTCGACCTCCACCTCCACGACGTCACCGGGCTGCACCGGGCGGGAGTTGGCGGGCGTGCCGGACAACAGCACGTCGCCCGGGTACAGGGTGATGGTGCGGGCGATGTCGGCGACGAGGTAGTGCATGTCCCACTTCATCTCGTCGGTCGAACCGTCCTGCACCACGCGCCCGTTGACGTACGTGCGCAGGCTCTTGCCGTGGAAGTCCCAGTCGGTGACCAGGCCGGGGCCGAGCGGGCACAGGGTGTCGGAGCCCTTGACGCGGAGCATGGAGCCGGCGTCGGTGTCGCGGAAGTCGTGCAGACCGTAGTCGTTGGCGATCGTGTAGCCGGCGATGTACTCCCCAGCCTCTGCCGGGGAGACGTTCCGCGCGGTCCGGCCGATGACGATGGCGACCTCGCCCTCGTAGTTGAGCCACTTGCAGCCCTCGGGGCGCACGATCGCGCCCTTGTGGGCGTTGAGGGCGGAGGTCGGCTTGTGGAAGTAGGTGGGCGTGTCGGGCAGTTCGATCCGGAACTCGTCCACGCGGCTGCGGTGGTTGAGGTGGACGGCGATCACCTTCGACGGCACGACCGGGGGCAGGTGCTGGGCCTCCTCGGTCTTGACGCGGCGGCCGTCCCCGGCGACGAGCTCGTCCCCGTCGACGGTGACCTGGACGGCGGCGCCGTCGAGGAGGATGCGGCGGTATTCGGGCATGGCGTGACTCCTCAGGTACGGCTGTGGGGATGGCGGGGCGCGGCGGTCACGGGTGCCCGGGTGCCGGTCCAGCCGTCGGCCGGGCGGTCGAACCAGAGGTGGACCTGGCCGGTGCCGACGGAGTTCTCGTACTCGCCGTACTGCCGGGCTCTGGCGGTGCAGGCGTGTTCGCCGAGGGCGCCGGCCATCATCAGGTAGTGGAAGAACCTGGCCTCGGGCTTGTACCTCCAGAACTCGTCCATGGTGTCGAGGACCTTGTCGTGGCGGCCCTCCTTGAACCAGGCGATGCGCTCGCGGTCGGCCTCGCGCGCTTCGGGTGTGCGGATGTGCACGGGATCGCTGGCCTCGTGGTCGCGCAGTTCGCGCAGCGGCCAGAAGGTGTGCGAGAGGGCGCCGGAGGCGATGAGCATCACGCGGCGGCCGGGGGTGGCGGTGACGGCGTCGGCCACGGCGCGTCCGAGCCGCAGGTGGTCCGTCATGTCGCCGGTCTGGCAGACGCCGATGGTGACCCAGCGCTTGTCGGGCAGGCCCTCGCCGAGGTACTTCCAGAGGTTGATGGTGGCGTAGTAAATGGGCAGGTACTCGTCCTCGATCGCGGTGATCCACGTGCCGTGCTTGTCGGCGAACGAGGCGATGTTGTGGGCGAGTTCGGGGTCGCCGGGGAAGTCGTACGGCATCCGGCACATCCCTCGCGGCAGTTCCTCGGAGGTGAAGAGGCCGGCCCGGCGCTGCTGTGCGGTGACGACGAACTCGACGGTGGTCGCCCAGTGGGAGTCGAAGACCACGACGGTGTCGTAGTCGTCCCGTTCGAAGACGTCCCGGCGCAGTTGCCGCAGGCCGGTAACGAGGGTGATCTCCTTGCCCTCGTTCAGTTGCAGCCGCTCAGCCTCCGGCAGCACGATGGTGGGGACGTGGGCGAGCAGCCCGGCCCCGACGATCTCACCCATGGTCCGTCCATCCCTTCGGAGCGGTGACGGTGTTCTTCACGTCGCAGTAGAAGTCGAAGCTCCAGGTGCCGCCCTCGCGGCCCACTCCGGAGAGGCGGGAGCCGCCGAAGGGGGCCTGGAGGTCGCGGACGAAGAAGCAGTTCACCCACACCGTGCCCGCGACGAGCTGCCCGGTGACGCGTTCGGCGCGTTCCGGGTCGCCGGTGGCGACGGTGGCGGCCAGCCCGAAGCGGGTGCCGTTGGCCAGCCGGACGGCCTCGTCCTCGTCCGTGAAGGTCTGCAGCGTCAGGACCGGGCCGAAGACCTCCTCCTGCACGATCTCCGCATCCTGGTCGACATCGGTGAGCAGGGTGGGCGCGTAGTACTGGCCATCCTCCCGGTGCCCGCCGATGACCGCGCGGGCCCCCGCGGCGATCGCCCGCTGCACGAACCCGTCGATCTTCTCCAGCTGGCGGGGGTGGATGTTGGGCCCGATGTCGGTGGCCTCGTCGCGCGGATCACCCTGCTTCAGCGCGCTCGCCTTCTCGACGAACCGGCGCGTGAACTCCTCGGCGACCGACTCCTCGACCAGCAGCCGGGTGCCCGCCAGGCACACCTGGCCGGCGTTGTCGTACTGCTCCACGGCGAGGTCGACGGCGAGGTCCAGGTCTGCGTCCGCGAATACCAACAGCGGCGACTTGCCTCCGAGTTCGAGGCTGAGCGGGGTCAGGTTGGCGGCGGCGGACGCGGCGATCCGCCGGGCCGTGGGCACCGAACCGGTGAAGCTGATCCGGCGCACGTCCGGGTGGGAGGTGAGGGCGTCGCCGATCTCGGTGCCGTAGCCCTGGACGACGTTGAGGACACCGGGCGGCAGCCCGGCCTCGGCGGCGATGTCGGCCAGCAGCGAGGCGGTCAGCGGGGACCACTCGGCGGGTTTGAGGACGACGGTGTTGCCCGCCGCCAGTGCGGGGGCGACCTTCCAGGTGGCCAGCATCAGCGGCGCGTTCCACGGTGTGATCAGCACGCTGGGCCCGGCGGGGTCCCAGCTGACGTGGTTGGTGTGGCCGCGGGTATCGAAGTCCTGGTGCTCCAGCTTCAGCAGCCAGTCGGCGAAGAAGCGGAAGTTGTGGGCCACGCGGGGCATCACGCCGCGGCGGTGGGAGCGCAGCAGGGCTCCGTTGTCCGTGGTCTCGACGATCGCCAGTTCCTCGAGCCGTTTGTCGACACCGTCGGCGATGGCGTGCAGGAGGCGGGCGCGCTCCGCGCGGGAAGTGGCCGCCCAGGCGGGGAAGGCCGCCTTGGCCGCGGCGACGGCTGCGTGCGCCTCGGCCGGCGTACCGCGGGAGATCTCGCCGAGTACGGCGCCGTCGATCGGCGAGAGGTCGCTGAAGGTTTCGGCGGAGGCGACGCGCTCGCCGCCGATGAAGTGGCGGGTGTCGACTGCGACCCCGGCCACCGTGAGGGTGTGTGCGGTCATGTCCGGTCTCCAAGTCCTGGTAGTGGCTACGGTTGCTCGGCGCCCGACGTGCCGGACTCCAACAGCCGCCCGCCGTCCCAGACGACGCCGACCTGGCGGTAGTAGGCGGCGATCGGTTCGCGGATCTCCAGGCGGGCCAGTTCCTCCGTGGGCGCCTCGAACAGCTCCAGCTCGGCGTCACCACGCCAGGCCTGGCCGCCCTCGACGGAGGCCGCGCCGGACTCGATCAGCTCGTCCAGCGCGAGCCCCTTGCCCTTCTCGACGGAGGGCAGCCAGCGGTGGTGGGCCATGGGGTGGCCGTTGACGAAGCCGTTGGTCTGCGACGGCTCCCGCAGGGTGACCACCGCCTGCGCCAGGCGCCGGTCGGCGGCGGCGAGGGTGGCGCCGAAGCGGGCGCCGGCCTCGATGCGGGGGGCGGGCCCGTACGGGTGCGGGCGGGTCTGGTGGATGGAGCCGAGCTTCTTCGGATAGCCCTGGTGCAGTCCGCGGGCGATGGCGAAGTCCTTGTCGACCCAGATGTACACGCAGCGGGTGTAGGTCTGGCCGCGGTACTTGCAGCGGACGACCGCGAAGGCCTCCTTGTACTGGGCCAGCACGGGGTCGAGCAGCTCCGCGCCCGAGACGGAGCACGACTGCCAGTCGGCCCAGATGAGGGCGACCGCGCCGGGGTCCTCGTCCGCCGGTTCCAAAGGCGCGGGCAGCAGCTCGCGGACGCGGGCGGGATCGGTGCGGTACTCGACGGTCAGCAGGTCGCCCGAGTAGTGCCACGGCGGGGAGGGGATCAGCGACGAGGCTCCCGTCGCCGTCTTGGGATGGAAGTAACCACGGACAGGGGACATGGCGGGAGGTCCTTACACGGTGAGGGCGGGCTGCTTCAGGAGCTGGGCGCGGTAGCGGGCGGCGCTCATGGCGGCGGCCGGGCCACCGAGGGCCACGACGCCCACGAGGCGGCCACCGGTGTGGTAGCCGACCAGGACGTCGCCCTCCGGGTCGCCGTCCAGGATCCGCATGTCGTCCTTGCCGAGCGCGGGCGCGCCGAAGGACTGCAGCCGGAAGTCGTGCTGGTCGCTCCAGAAGGTGGGCAGTGGTGCGAACGGCTCCGGTTCGCTGTCCGCGCGGGTGAGATGGGCGACGAGGACCTTCGCGGCGTGCCTGGCGGTCTCCGTCGGGATGGACCAGTGCTCGACGCGGCGGGGCACGCCGTCGTAGCGGGCGTTGGGGAAGCGGGCGACGTCGCCGACCGCGACGACGTCCGGGTGCCCGCCGGCCCGCAGCTGCCCGTCCGTGAGCACGCCGTCGGACAGATCGAGGCCATTGCCGTCCAGCCACTCGACGTTGGCGACCGAGCCGACCGACTCCACGACCACGTCGGCCGGAAGGACCGTGCCGTCGCCGAGGACGACACCGGTGACCCGGTCCCCGCCCTCGAAGCCGGCGACGGAGGTCCCGAGCGCGAAGCGCACCCCGCGCTCCTCGTGCCGCTTCAGCAGCTCACGCCCCAGCAGGGCGCCCAGGGGGCCCACCATGGGCAGCGGCAGCGGATCGACGACGGTGACCTCCCGCACGCCGAGTCCCACGGCGGTGGCGGCCACCTCGCAGCCGATGAACCCGGCGCCGACGACGACCACGCGGGCCCCGGGCCGCACCAGTGCCTTCCGCAGGCCCTGGGCGTCGGCGAGCGTACGGACCGTGTGGCGCCCGTCGAGCGGTCCGGGGCAGCGCAGCCGCCGGGGCCGCATGCCGGTGGCGACCACCAGGCCGTCGTAGGACAGCGGGGAACCGTCGTCGAGTTCGACGAACCGCTCGTCGAGCCGGGCCGCGACCGCCTTCGTACCCAGGCGCCACGTGACGTCGGCGGCGGCTGCCTTCGGTGTGAGGGCCAGCGACTCGAACGGGGCTTTTCCGGCCAGGACCTCCTTGGACAGCGGAGGCCGGTTGTAGGGCATGTGCGGCTCGTCACCGACGACGGTGATCGCGCCGGTCCAGCCTGCGGCCCGCAGTTGTTCGGCGGCCCGCAGGCCGGCCATCGAGGCGCCCACGACGAGGATGTGCCCGCTCATGGGGGCTCAGTCCTCGATCCGGATGGCCTGCAGCGGGCATACGTCGGCGGCTTCCTCGACCTCGTCGCGCAGCGTGTCGTCCGGGTCGGAGACGTATACGAGATGTCCCTCTCCGTCCATCGAGAAGACGTCGGGGGCGGCGAAGACGCACTGGCCGTGGTCCTGGCACTTGTTGTTGTCGACGACGACCTTCATGGCCGGTCCTCCGGAAGGCGTGGGATCGGAGCAGGAGAGAGAAAGGAAGAGGGGCCCGGCCGCTGTCGGCCGGGCCCCGGCCAAAGGGCCACGGGATCCGCGCCCTTACTCGTTTGGCTCCAAACAAGGTAGGGATCCATCTCGATCGGAGTCAACACCTATCCGGGTGGATAATTTTTTGCCACCATCCCCTTGCGGGACGGTGACAGTCGTCCATATCGTTCGACCTCAAACGACTACCCCCAGGGGCTGCTCCCCCCTTCACGCCCCGTCTCCGTCCTCCGCGCCCTCCTCGTTCTCAGGACCACAGGACGCGGGGACGCGCCTGTCCTTCCGTCCAAGGAGACCCCGGTGAGCACATCCGACACCTCCGACGTCCGCCGGCACATGGAACAGCTCGCCGCCGAGGGCGTCGACGTGGTCCGCGTCGTCTATCCCGACCTCATCGGCACCGACCGTGCCCGCGACGTCCTGCTCGGCCATCTGCCCGCGGCCGTCGCACACGGCCTGGCCTTCTGCAAGGCCGTCTACCACACCAGCCCGCAGGGCGACGTCGTCCCCGTCCCAGGCGGACTGGACGCGGGCCTGCCCGACATCGCCGTACGACCGGACCTCGGCACGCTGACCAAGCTGCCGTGGGAGCCCGGTGTCGCCACCTGTCTCGGCGAGGTCACCGAGCCCGCCACCGGCGACCCGGCTCCCGAGTCACCCCGCGACCTGCTGCGCGCCGTCGTCGCCCGATGCCAGGACCACGGCCTGCATCCCGTCGTCGGGCCCGAGTTGGAGTACTTCCTGCTGGAACCCGCCCCCGGCACCCCCACCGGATGGCGGCGCGCCCCCGAGACCGTCGGCGCCGTCTACACCGCCGGGTTGCGCGCCGACCCCGGCAACCACCTGCTGCGCACCCTGCGCCAACTGCACGACCTGGGACTCGGCGTCGTTACGGGCAACCACGAGTTCGACGGCGGCCAGTACGAGATCAACCTGACCCACTCCGACGCCCTGGACGCCGCCGACCGCGCCTTCCGGTTCAAGGCCGCCGTCAAGGAACTGGCCCGCAAGGAAGGCAAGCTCGCCACCTTCATGGCCAAGCCCTTCGAAGGCGCCGGCGGTTCCGGTTTCCACCTGCACCTCTCCTGCACCGGCACCGACGGCAACAACGCGTTCGACGACCCCTCACACCCCTACGGCCTGTCCGCCACCGCCCGGCACGCCCTCGCCGGCATCCTCACCCACGCCCCCGCCCTGGCCGCCCTCGCCAACCCGACGATCAACTCCTACAAACGCTTCGGTCCGGACACCCTCGCCCCCTGGCTGGTCGACTGGGGACTGGACAACCGCAGCGCGATGGTCCGCATCCCGCCGGAGCGCGGCTCCTCGGCCCGCCTCGAACTCCGCCTCGGCGACGCCAGCGCCAACCCCTATCTGCTGATCGCGGGCACGCTCGCCGCCGCCCTGCTGGGCGTCCGGGCCGGCGAAGACCCGCCCGCGCCGCTGGAGGGCTACGGCTACGACATCACCCGTTCCCCCCTCCTGCCGACGACGCTGTCGGCCGCGCTGGACGCCCTGGAGTCGGACACCGCCCTCGCCGACGTGCTCGGCAAGGGCTTCACCGCCTCGTTCCTCACCTACAAGCGCAACGAGATCGAACGCTTCGGCCGGCACGTCACCGACTGGGAGTTCACCGAGTACGCCTACCACCTGTAAGCCCCCGGCTCCCGACCAGGAGATCACCGTCATGAGCAGCCCTGCCGTGCCCGCCACCCCCACCACATCCGCCGAGCTGCGGGAGCGCCTCGCCGAGCCCCTCCCGCTGGAGGAGGTGAACCTCGCCGACCTCGACCACTTCACCGACCCCACCACACCCTGGCGCATGTTCCACACCCTGCGCCACGAGGACCCGGTGCACTGGCAGCCGGAGGAGGCCCCCAACTCCGGTTTCTGGGCGGTGACCCGGCACGCGGACATCGCCCGCGTCGACCGCGACCCGGAGACCTTCACCTCCGCGAAGTTCGTCAACCTCGAAGAGGTCGACGAGGACCAGATCAAGAAACGCGCCTCCATCCTCGAACTCGACGGCGTCCGCCACCGCGCCCTGCGCAGCCTGCTCCAGCGTCAGTTCGGGGCCTCCGTCATCAACGGCTACGCCGACTTCCTGCGCGGTCTGACCGCGACGACACTGGACGCCGCCCTGGCCAAGGGCACCTTCGACTTCGTCAGGGAAGTGTCCGCCGACTTCCCCATCAACGTCCTCGCCCGGCTCCTCGACGTACCCCCGGAGGACAACCAGCAGCTGATCGACTGGGGCAACCGCATCATCGGCAACACCGACCCCGACTACGCCGACGTCCTCCTGCACAGCGAGGAGAGCGAGAAGTACCGCGACCTGCCCTTCCGCTCGCCCGCCTCCCTCGAGGTGTTCGCATACGGACGGGAACTGGCCCGGCAACGGCGCGGCGGCAACGGCAGCGACCTCGTCTCCCGCCTCGTCAACCAGACGCCCCGCGACGGCGTGCCACTGTCGGCGCAGGACTTCGACAACTACTTCCTGCTCCTGGTCGTCGCCGGCAACGAGACGACCCGCCACACCATCACGCACTCGATGCTGGCCCTGCTCCAGCATCCGGAGCAGCTGGCCCGCCTGCGCGAGGACCCCTCCCTCATCCCCACGGCGGTGGAGGAGTTCCTGCGCTGGGCGTCGCCGGTCTACCACTTCCGGCGCACCGCGACCCGGAACGTCGACCTCGGCGGCAAGCGGATCAAGGCGGGCGACAAGGTCGTCATGTGGTTCGCCTCCGGCAACCGCGACGAGGAGGTCTTCGGCAACCCGTACGACTTCGACGTCACCCGGCGCGACAACGACCACGTCACCTTCGGCAAGGGCAGCCCGCACCTGTGCCTGGGCAACCTCCTCGCCCGCACCGAGATCCGCATCATGTTCGAGGAACTGATCCCGCGTCTGGCCGGCATCCGCCTGGCCGGTGACGTCCCACGCGTGCGGTCCAACTTCGTCAACGGCATCAAGAAGCTGCCGGTCGAGGTCACCCTCACCTGACCCTCCGGCTGTCGGCCCGCCCGGCGCCGTGGACCCGCCCGCGCCTTGGGCGGGGTGCCGTCGGCCCGCTCCCCACCATGCATCGACTAGAGGATCGCCACGATGACCACTCCCCGCATGCAGCTCGTCCTGAGCGAGAACTGGACCATGACCGGCGGCCGCGCGGACCTGCCGGCCGTGGTCCGCTGGGCCCGCGAGGCCGAGGACGCCGGATTCGACTCCGTCATGATCAGCGAACACATCGTGCTCGGCCCCGACGCCGGCGCCAACGGCGTGATGGGCAACCCCCGCGACTACGCCCTGCCGGGCAACCAGGACCCGCACACCCCGTGGCCCAACTCGCTCATGCTGCTCAGCGCGATCGCCGCCGTCACCGACCGCCTGCGTCTGGCCGCCTCGGCGGTCATCGCTCCCCTGCGCCACCCCCTGCTCCTGGCCCGCGAGCTCGGCACCCTCGACCTCCTCTCCGAGGGCCGTCTGATGGTGCTGCCCAACGTCAGCTGGAGCCGGGACGAGTACGCGGCACTGGGCGTCCCGTTCTCCCGGCGCGGCAGGCTCCTCGACGAGCACCTGGAGATCTGGGCCAAGCTGTGGGGCCCCTCCCCCGTGTCCCACGAGAGCGAGTACTACACCTTCCAGGACGTCTACTTCGAGCCCAAGGCCCACCGCCCGGACGGCCCCCGGCTGTGCTTCGGCGGCGCGGGCATGCACGACGCGATGGTCCGCAGGATCGTGCGCTACGGCCATGCCTTCAACCCGCTGGGCAAGGTGACGCCCGAGCAGATGCAGACGCTGAAGGCCGCGATGGCGGCCGCGGGCCGTGACATCGCCGACCTGGAGATGATCGGGGGCACACGCGCCGTGTTCCCCGACGACGACTCCTGCGCGGACCTCGCCCAGGCCCTCGAACCCATCCCCGAGCAGATGGCGCAGGGCTTCACCACCTTCTGCATCAAGCCCTCTCAGTTCACCGACGACCCGAACGGCGTGGGCGCGTTCTGCCGCGAGGTGATACGCCGCGTGGAGTCCCTGACCTGAGAAAGAGCGGCAGCCGCAGAAGAACGACCCGTACGAGCCAAGGACCACCAGATGACGCATCCCGAAGAAGCCACCGGCACCCGTTCCACCCGTCCCCCAACACCCGCTGGGGCGACCAGAGATCCCCGTCGTCTCCCTGACGTGTCCGGCCTGGTCGTCGGCATCCTCGGCGGTACCGGTCCACAGGGGCGCGGCCTCGCCTACCGGTTCGCCCACGCGGGTCAGCAGGTCGTCATCGGCTCACGGAACGCCGGCCGGGCTGCCTCCACCGCAGCAACCACAGGCGAGGGTGTCCGCGGTGCCGACAACGCCACGACCGCGCGGGAGAGCGATCTGGTGATCGTCGCCACTCCCTGGGAGGGACACGCCGAGCTGTTGACCGCTCTCCGCGAAGAACTCGTCGGAAAGATCGTCATCGACTGCGTCAACCCGCTCGGCTTCGACGAGAAAGGGGCTTACGCACTCAGGCCCGCAGAGGGCAGCGCCGCGCAGCAGGCCGCGGCCCTGTTGCCGGACTCCCGGGTGACCGCCGCCTTCCACCACCTCTCCGCCGTCACCCTGGAAGACCGGCAAATCGAGACGATCGACACCGATGTCCTCGTCCTCGGCGACGAACGCGCCGCCACCGACATCGTCCAGGCACTCGCCTCGCGTCTCCCCGGCGCACGGGGCGTCTACGGCGGACGACTGCGCAACGCCCACCAGGTCGAGTCCCTGGTCGCCAACCTGATCTCGGTCAATCGCCGCTACAGGGCCCACGCCGGCCTGCGCGTCACCGACGTCTGAGGAAGGAGGGCGGTGCAAGTCGGCACTTCGGCCCCAACCGCCCGCCTGTTGTACTGAGTTGTTCACCAGCTGGGCACTTCCCCGCGAGGAGGGCGGCGGCTCCCACGGCTTCTTGGCCGCGGTGGTTTTCGAGGGAGTCCGGAACCTGGACGGCACGGTTGAGGATTACCCGCACCACAAGCTCTTCTCGTTCATCCCGGGCTGTCTCGTTCAAGGTGTGGGCCAAGTCGGCGGCCTCGTCGTTGTCGAATGGGCCAAAGTCCCAAGTCAACACAGTGGCCGCCTCGTCCTGCAATACGAGTTGATCACCGCATCGACCACCGACAACGGGTCAGGAGAGCAGGACACGTTTCCGAAGGCGCGTGAACTCCGCGCGTTCGAACATCTGCCGCTTGAGCATCTTGATCCGGATGACCGTTCCTTCAACAGCGCCGGAGTTCCCGTCGGTGGTCAGTCCGGCGGTCACCGCGTCGAAGTCGCTGCCCAGCCCGACGGCAAAGCCACGGGTGCCGGGGAGGCTGGCCACTGCGGCCGGAAGTGTGGCGAACGCATCCTCGCCCAGGCCGTAGGTTGCCGCCCGCGACCTCGCGGACGAGTCATGTCATGACTGCCTGAAACTTCTTCATGCAGGTGAAACAGTGCTTGTCCGAAGGCTCTTGTCTGTTGGGATCCTCCGGCTTGTCCACGCCGCACAGCGTGGAGTTCTTGTCCGCCGCCAGGACGTGCCACACCTGTTCTCCTGAGGGGTCTGGGCCCCACCACATTTCATGCATCGTCAGCTTCCGGGGTCGGCGTGGAGGACTCTCCCATACGAGCACGGCGGAGACGGGCGCGCCTCTTGCCCGCGGCCAGGCGGGTGACACCGGCAGCCGGCTTCCGGAGGGCTGCACCAGACCAGGACGAGATCGACCGCGCCGGCAGGGCTGATTCGCAGTCGGCATCCCGCGAGCCAGACTTGTAGAGTGAGGTGACGGTTTTCCTGCGTAGCGGCGAGGGTGGACGATGCAGCTGACATCTGCACAGGCATTCCATCATCGGTGGTGCGCGGCGCTGGCCGCCCAGGACACGGCCGCTCTGGGTGAGCTCTACCATCCCGACGCGGTGCAGCTGTCGGTGAGCACCGGCCGCACACTGCTCGGTGCGGAAGCGATCGCGACTGGTTACGCGGAGTCCTTCGGCATCGCAGGCGCTGTCAACACGACAGGAGTCGAGAATTTCATCGACCTCGGCACTTCGTTCGTCGCGGAGTCCACGCAGTCGACCAGCTTTGCGCAGGCCACGTCCTACGACGTCTTCGCCCTTGACGGCGGCCGCGCCCGCTTCCACGCCAGTGGCTCGCTCTTCCCACGCTCGCCCGGCGCGTTACCAGCTCAGGACCCCGCCGCCCCGGGCCAGGCGTTTTTCCGCCAGCTCTGGAACGCCATCAGCATGCAGGACGCCGCGACACTCACCAGTCTCTACGCCCCTGACGCCGTGCACGCCTCCGTGGCCGGCATCATGCGCGGCGGCCAGGTGATCACGGACAGCCTCCGGCAGCGCTGGCGGCAGGTCGGCCCTCCGCAGCTCAGGAGCCTGTCATGCTTCGTCGAGGGCCCTGGCGCGCTCGCGGTCGAAGGCATGGCGAACCTCGGCTTCGGCCCAGATGTACGACTCGACGTGGAATTCTACGAAGTCTGGCTGCTGCACCAGGGTCGGGCGGTGTTCGTCACTAGCGGCCTGATCAGCCCGCGTCCGGCCGAGCTGCGCCAAGGTCTTCAAAATTACGCCGACAACCAGATCCGCAACATTCAGATCGTCGCCCAGGGTTTGGCCCATCTCCACGCCCCCCGGTATTGGTACTAGCTTGCGATGCCGATCTTGCGGTTACAGCAGAGCTTGGCCGGAACCGCCACCGTGCACGGAGGAAGATGTTTCAGCGGCGCACTGTGACGGGCAGTAGCGTCACGCTGTTTGGCCCCCGGCCACAGCAGCCAACTGGCATTTCTTGGAGGGGACATGGCCACCGGCACGGTGAAGTGGTTCAACGACGCGAAGGGCTTCGGTCTCATCGTCCCGGATGAGACCGGCGAGGAACTCCCCGTTCATTACAGTGAGATCCGAGTGGACGACGGCTTCAAGTCACTTGCGGAGAACCAGAAAGTCCAGTTCGAGATCAAGACCGGTCCCAAGGGCGCACAGGCTGTCAACGTCGTGCCGCTGTAGCCCCGGCACTACGCCCCAGACAGCGCTCGGCGCCTGTGTGTCGAGCCGAGACGGCGCGGCACGAATGCTCATCCGGACCAGTCTCCACTCCTGCCGGCCCGCCCAGTCGAGGAAGAACAGCGGTTGTCTCACCTGCCGTTGAGCTCGAACGATAGGACTTCTGAGGATCCTGTTTCCTACAAGGAGGAGCACTTTCCAGGCGAAAGGAACCTATTTCGTCGTATCCCCGTGTCTGTGTCCAGGGAGACGGTCGGCAGGTAGCCTCACAAGCCGGTGCGGTCCTACTGCCGAGAAGGTCCAAAAGATCGGCCTCGGCCAAGCGATATCCGCGCAACTGGCGTCCTGGCGGAAGCCGCGGAGTGTCCACAATCCGGTGCGGTTCACCCTGATGTCTTGCTCCAGCGCCTGCACCGAGGTGGGGACGCCACGGCGGCTGAGCTTGTCGATCAGCAAGCCGAACCACCGCTCACGGAGCTTGTCGATCAGCAGCGGATCGGGCGAGATCTTGAACTCCTCCACCCCGTGCGGCTGCAGGCCGAAGGCCTGCCAGATGCGGTGCACGCTGGTGGGCGCAATCCCCACTCTCCCGGCCGGCTCACGCTCAGACCAATGGGTGCAGCCCCCGGCGCCTCCTCCGGGGTTCGCACCACCACTTCCTCCGCCTTCGCGTCAGTGATGGTACGAGGGACCCCAGGTCTCGGGCTCATCGCACAGACTGTCCAGCCGACGGCGCAGGAACCGCGCCCGCCACTTGTTGACGGTGCTACGGCTGACGCCCAGACGGGCAGCGACCGCGGTGTTGCTCTGGCCTTCGGCGCACGCCAGCACGATCATGGCCCGCTTCGTCAGGCCCTGCGCGATCGAGCGACGCGTCGCCCAACCGCGCAGCAGGGTCTCCAACTCGTCCTTCATCAGCTCCAGCGGCTTCAGCTTGCTGCCCATGCCCCCCAGCACACCGCCAACCCGGAGCCGGGGCCAACTCCGCGGAAACGGAACAGAACACGACTCACGAGTCGACCACGTACCTCGAAACCGGCTCGCTGGACCCGCGAATCACACCGTCGAACATCCTCCACTTCGACGACCGCTGGACCCTGGCCGCCTCGGGAATCGTCCGCCGGCCGCGAGACCAGACCGCCAAAGCGGGCCGCACCGGCCTCTGCATCGGCACCGAGGGCTTCGCCGCCCCGGAAGCGTCCGTAACACCGCACGAGGCCACGGCCTCCAGCGGCATCTGCGGCATCGCCAGGGTCATCGCCTGGGCCCTCACCGGGAAGGTGTCGGAGGCCAGGCTGCCGCTGCTGCACCGCCCTCCAGACCATGGCGCCCCGTCGCCGCGTGGGCATCCGCCAGGACCCGCACCGCCGCCCCGGACAGCCCACGACCTGCTCGCCCTCATCGAGCGGAAACACGCGGACATCCCGCCCATGCGCCAGGCGGAGGTCAGCGCCGGGGCGAGCAGCGCCGCCGCACAACCGCCGTCCGGGGCGTTGAACGCGGAGGTACGCGTGTTGATCGCGGACTGTGCGATCTCGTGCTGCTTGCGCCGCGCCTCCATCCGCTCTTCTCGGGGCGGTGGCCGCTGACCCGCCCTCCACACGGTGACCGCACAGGCGCCCCCTTCACACGCCTTTAACTCGCGGGACACGAGGGGGAATCGGGAGCCACTGAGCATGTTTTTGGATCCAATCCGACGCAGATTTCATCCATCTCAGGATCGGTGCCCTAGGAGGCCCCATGCCGGACCACACACCTGGATCGCCCTCGACCTCCGCCGCCTCGTCGTCGGTGTCGGCAAGCGCCTCGCACGATGTCTCGCGCCGGACGATGCTCCGGGGCGCCGGCCTGCTCGGGGTGGGCGTGGGGTTCGGGCTGCCCGCCCTGCTCAGCGCCTGCGGCGCCGCGGCCGATGACGCGAGCGCCGGCGGCAAGGGAGGCACCCTCACCCTGGCCATCGACGCCACCAGCGCCGTCAACGACCCCGCCTTCTACACGTCCCTGGGCGACTGGATGGCCGTCGACTGCATCTGCCGCGGCCTGACGTTCATCTCCTTCGAGACGAACGAGCCCACGCCGGATCTGGCGAAGAAGTGGACCATATCCGATGACAAACTGACGTACACCTTCACCCTCCGCGAAGGCGTCAAGTTCCACGACGGGACCACCCTGACATCGGCGGACGTCCTCGCCAGCCTCGGCCGGCAGTTCGACCCCGACGACAAGACCCTGCCCAAGGGCGCCACCCGGCCGCTCGCCAGCATGGGTGCCAACGTCGCCTCGCTCACCGCACCCGACGACATGACCGTCAAGATGGTGCTGAAAAAGCCCGACCGCACCATACTCGGCAAGCTCTCCGACATCGGCGGCCGCATCATCTCCAAGGCCGCGCTGGACAAGTACGGCGCCGACATCGGCAAGCACCTCGTGGGCACCGGCCCCTTCGCCTTCTCCGCCGCCACCTCGGGGCAGTCCATCACGCTCAAGGCGTTCGACGGCTTCCGACTCGGCACGCCCCCCATCGACCGGCTGGTGCTGCGCCAGGTCCAAGACCCCTCCACCATCGTCAGCTCCCTGCTCAGCGGCGACGTCTCCGCCACGCAGTTCGCCCCCTACTCGTCCGTCTCGCAACTGCGCAAGGACAGCGCGGTGAAGGTGTACGACACCCCGCACAACGCCAACGCGATCATGATGATCGACGCCCGCCGGGTCCCGGAGCTGAAGGTCCGCAAGGCCATCAACCTCGCCATCAACCGCAAGGCGATCCTCCAGCAGGCGTTCTACGGCATCGGTGCCGAACCCAAGGGCTACGCCATCCCGCCCGCCCAGACCGGCTACGACACCGCCCTGGCCGACATCAGCACCCAGGACACCGCACAGGCCAAGCGTCTGGTCGAGGAGGCCGGCGCGCAGGGGCGCACCCTGCGCCTGATGGCGGCCAGCGACTCCTGGCACCCCAAAGCGGCCCAGATCATCGCCCAGAACCTCACCGACGTCGGCTTCAAGGTCGCCACCACCTCCGTGGACCCCGCGACCTACTTCAGCCGGCTCCTCGACGCCGAAGACGACTACCACGACCTGATGATCTGGGAGCGCAACACCTACGTACCCGACCCCGACGACATGGTCGGCTCACTGGCCAGCCCCACCAGCATCTACGGCTCCAAGCTCTCCGGCATGGACACCCTCAAGGGCGCCTCCTCCCTCGCCGCCGACCTGTACGCGGCCAAGAACCTCACCGACACCAAGAAGCGCACCGCCGCCTACACCAGGATCCAGCGCCGCTGGGCGGAGGAGTACATGGTCCTGTCGATGCTGGCCTGCTTCAGCAACCTGGTCGTCAGCGGTTCGAACGTGAAGGGCATGAACACCGACGCGCTGGCCAACCACCGCTGCTACATGGAGAAGGCCAGTGTCTGAGACCGGCGCCGCGGTCGACGCCGTACCGGCGCCGGCCGCGGCACCCACTCCCCCGGCCTCCCCGCCCCCCACTCGCCCGCGCCACCTACGACTTCTCGAAGCGCTGCGCCACCGCCCGGTGGCCCGCTCCTGGCCCGCCCTGCTCGCCTGGCTGCTGCTGGCCGCGGTGGTGCTCACCGCCCTGCTCGGACCCCTGCTGGTGCAGGCCGACCCGCTGCGGCAGACCTCCTCGGCCCTGCTGGCCCCCGGCTCCCCGGGCCATCCCCTGGGCACCGACGACCTGGGCCGTGACGAACTGGCCCGACTCGTGCACGGCGCCCGGCCACTGCTGCTGGTCTCCGTCACGGCCACCGCCCTGGCGGCCGTCGCCGGCACCCTGGTCGGACTCGTCGCCGGATACGCGGGCGGCGTCCTGGAACAGGTGCTGATGCGGCTGGTCGACCTCGCTCTGGCCTTCCCCTCCATCCTGCTGGTCATCCTGCTGGTGGCGGCGGCCGGACCCGGCACGGTCAGTCTGGTCCTCGGCATCGGCGCTTCCCTGGCCCCCGGTCTCGCCCGCCTGGCACGCACCCTCACCGCCCGCGAGGCCGCCAAGGACTACATCGTCGCCTGCCGGATCGGCGGCACGAGCGTGCCGCGCATCCTGCTGCGCGAGGTACTGCCCAACATCGGCGGACCCCTGCTCGCGCAGGTCGTCATGACGCTGTCCGTCGCGGCCGGGTTCGCAGCCGGCCTGTCCTACCTGGGACTGGGCATCCAGCCGCCGCAGCCGGACTGGGGGTACATGGTCCAGGCCGGGCAGGAGTTCCTCTACACCGCCCCGCGGCTGGTGGTGCTGCCCGCCACGCTCACCCTGCTGTACGTCGTGGCCTGCAACTTCGTCGGCGACGACCTGCGCGACGCCCTCGACCCCAGGGGGACGGCATGAGCGCCGGCACCCTGACCCGGCCGCGACCGCCCCGACTGCCACGGCCCTCCTGGCTGTCCGGCGCCACGGGCACGTTCCTGCGCCGGCTGGCCGTCATCCCCGTCGTGCTGTTCGCCCTGTCCTCCCTGGTGTTCGTGGCGATACGACTGCTGCCGGGCTCCCCCGCAACCTCCCTCGCCGCGGGCGGAAACACCACCTCCGCCGAACAGTTCAACGCCAACGAAGAACGCGTCACCAAGGCACTCGGCCTCGACCAGCCACTGCCGACGCAGTACGGGCACTTCCTCGACGACCTCCTCCACCTGCGCCTTGGCACCTCCTTCTACGGCTCCAACAGCGTCCTCGGCCTGCTCGGCGACGCCCTGCCCGCGACCGTGGAACTCACCCTCGCCGCCATGGCGGTCGCCGTACTGCTCGGCGTCGTCACCGGCGTCGTCGCGGCCCTGCGCCGGGGCAGCTGGCTCGACACCTCCACCCGGGCCGTGGCCACCGTCAGCTTCTCCCTGCCCTGGTTCGCCCTCGGCGTGCTGTCCATCGTCGTGTTCGGCGTGTGGCTGCGCTGGCTGCCCGTGCTGGGGCGGCTCCCCAGCACCCTGGACTACCGGCCGACGACGGGCTTCGTGCTGCCGGACGCGATCCTGCAGAACCGGCCCGAACTCGTCTGGCCGTGGCTGCAGCACCTCATCCTGCCCGCGGTGACACTCGCGCTGTCGATGGCCGGGTTCATCACCCGGATCGTGCGCGCCTCCGTCCTGGATGTGCTCGGCGACGACTTCGTGCGCACCGCCCGCATGAAGGGCCTCAGCGAACACGCGGTGGTACGCCGCCACGTCCTGCGCAACGCCTGGCTGCCCATCGTCACCGTCCTGGGCCTGCAGTTCGGCTCCCTGCTGGGCGGCTCCGTCATCACCGAGACCGTCTTCTCCTACCCGGGCGTCGGTCACCTCCTCGTCCAGGGCGTGCTGCAACGCGACTACCCGGTCGTGCAAGGCGCCGCCCTCGCCATCGCCCTGCTGTTCACCCTCGTCAACCACGCGGTCGACCTGCTGTACACGGTCCTCGACCCACGCCTACGCAAAGGATGATCCCGATGGACATCGTGCTGGTCCACGGTGCCGGCGGCCGGCCCACCACCTGGTCGGCGGTGCAGCCGTTGCTCGCCGCCCGCGGACACCGCCTGTTCACGGTCACCAACCCCATGACCTCCCTGGCGGACGACATCGCCGAGACCACGGCCGCGCTGGAAGCGACGAGCGGCCCCGTGCTGCTGGCCGGACACTCCTACGGCGGCGCCGTCATCACCAACGTCGGACGCGACCCGCGCGTCAAGGGGCTGGTCTACATCGCCGCGTTCGCACCCGACGAAGGTGAGACCGTCAACGAGATCGTCGAGCGCTACGAGCCCGCCGAGATCGCCAAATACATGCGGCGCGGCCCCAACGGCGAGTGGAAGTCCGAGCCCGGCCCCGAGTTCTGGGCGGAGATCGGCCCGGACCTGTCGGCCGAGCAGCGAGCCGTCGTGGAGGCCGAGGGACGCAAGGCCGACAACCTCGTCTTCACGCAGGCCACCGGAGAGCCGGCCTGGCGGTCTCTGCCCAGCTGGTACCTGGTCGCCGACGACGACCGCACCCTGCGCCCGGAGATACAGAACTTCATGGCCGAGCGGATGAAGGCCACCGTCGAGCACGTGCCGGGCAGCCACTACACCACCCTGGTGTGGCCGGAACGGGTCGCCGACCTCGTCCACCGGGCGGCGCTGGCCGTGGGCAGGGTCGTATGACCGCGCCGGAGGCAGTGCTGCGGGTGCGGGACCTGCGCGTGCAGTTCGACGTGCCCGCGGGCCGGCTGCCCGCCGTGGACGGCGTCGACCTCACCCTGCGCAGGGGCGAGATCCTGGCGCTGGTCGGCGAGTCGGGGTCGGGCAAGTCGGCGCTGTCGATGAGCCTGGTCGGCCTCAACCGCGGGCCGCGCACCCACATCACCGGGTCGGTGTCCTTGCGTGGCCGGGAACTGGTGGGGGCGTCCGACCGGGAGCTGCGCCGGGTACGCGGCAAGGACGTGACGGTCGTCTTCCAGGACGCGCTGGCCGCGCTCAACCCGCTGCACCGGGCGGGCGCGCAGATCGCGGAGACGATCCGCGCCCACGCCGACGTACCGCGCGCCACCGCCGCCGCCCGCGCCGTCCACCTACTTGGCGAAGTCGGCATCGCCGGCCCCGCCCGCGCCGCGCGTGCCTACCCGCACCAGCTCTCCGGCGGCATGCGGCAACGCGTGATGATCGCCATGGGGCTGGCCAACGACCCGGCCGTGCTGATCGCCGACGAGCCGACCACCGCGCTGGACGTCACCATCCAGGCACAGGTGCTGACGCTGCTGAAGCGAGTGCAGCGCGAGCACGGCACCTCCGTCCTGCTGATCACCCACGATCTCGGGGTGGTCGCCGAGGTCGCCGACCGGGTGGCGGTGATGTACGCGGGACGGATCGTGGAACAGGGCACGCGCGACGAGGTCCTCTTCGACCCGCAACACCCTTACACCATGGGCCTGCTGGGCTCGGTGCCCCCGCTGGCGGGCCCGCTGCCCGCGCGGCTGCCGGCGATTCCGGGAAACCCGCCCGCCGGGGTCGAGCGGCCCGCCGGCTGTGGCTTCGCGCCCCGCTGCCCCTTCGCCCACGACGGCTGCGGCACCCGGCCGGAGCTGCGCCGCCGGCACGGCGGCACGGGACATCTGGACGCCTGTGTGCTGCCCGAAAAGGCCCGGGCACGGGCCCGCGCGACGGGGGCCGCCGTATGAGCGAGGTGCTGATGAGCGCCCGCGGGCTGCGGGTGGAGTACCCCGGCCGGGCCGGCGGCCGGGTCCTGGCGCTGCGAGACGTCGACCTCGACATCGCCCAGGGCGAAACACTGGGCCTGGTCGGCGAGTCGGGGTGCGGCAAGTCGACGCTCGGCCGCGCGCTGCTGCGCATCGTGGCCCCCTCGGCCGGCCGGATCGACTTCCTCGGCGCCGACCTGGCCCGGCTGCGCGGAAGGCGCCTGAAGAAGATCCGGGCCGAGCTGCAGATGGTCTTCCAGGACCCCTTCGGCTCGCTCAATCCGCGCCGCACGGTCGCCGACATCGTTGCCGAACCGCTGCTGCGCGCCCGCGGAGCCGAGCGGACCGAGGCCCGGCGCGCCGTGGCCGATCTGCTGGACCTGGTCGGCCTCGGGGCGGAGGCCGGCGGGCGCAAACCGCACGAGTTCTCCGGCGGGCAGCGCCAGCGCATCGGCATCGCCCGGGCGCTGGCGTCCGCACCGCGGTTCGTGGTGGCCGACGAGGCCGTGTCGGCGCTGGACGTGTCGATCCAGGCCCAGGTGCTGAACCTGCTGTCGGACCTGGTGCGCGACCGCGGCCTGACGATGCTGTTCATCTCCCACGACCTCGGTGTCGTACGGCACATCGCCGACCGGGTCGCCGTGATGTATCTCGGGGAGATCATCGAAACCGCCTCCCGCGACGCCTTCTTCACCGGCCCGGCCCACCCCTACAGCAGCGCCCTGCTGGCCAGCGTGCCCGTGCTGCGGCCCGGCCCGCCCACCGAACGGCAGCCGCTGGAGGGCGAGTTGCCCGACCCGGCCAACCCGCCCCGGGGTTGCCTGTTCCAGACCCGCTGCCCACTGGTGACCGACGTCTGCCGCACCCGGCACCCAGAGCTGCGCGAGATCGCCCCCGGCCGCAGCGTCCGCTGCCACCTGCCCCTCGACACCCCGAATGAGGACCCGCATTGATCATCGACGCCTACAACACCACGCAGGACGTCCGCGGCCGCTCCGACTACCTCACCGGGGCGCGCAAGGGCCAGGCACCGCCGCCGTACACGCCGTTCGAGCCGCGGCGCATCCTCGACCGGATGGACGCCGCCGGAGTGGACATGGCGATGGTGTGCTCGCTCGCCCAGCGGATCGAGAACGACTTCATCGCCTCGCTGGTGGCCGCCCACCCCGACCGGTTCTTCGGCTTCGGGCAGGTGCTGCCGCAGGCCGACGACGCCATCGACGAAATCGACCGGATCGCCGACGCGGGCCTGGTCGGACTGAAACTCCATCCCAGCCTGCACGGCTACCACGTGGCCGACCACGGACTGCTGGACCCGGTCTTCGAAGCCTGTGCCCGGCGCGGGCTCCTGGTGCTGATCAACGCCCTCGACGACGCGTTCTGCGCGCCGCTGGCCATCGAGGAGATCGCGCGGGACCACCCAGAGGTGCCGACGATCATCGCGCACATGGGAGCCGTGTGGAACGTGCCGGAGGCGATCATCGTCGCCGAACGGCAGCCGCACGTCTACCTGGAGACGTCCGCGACGCTGATGAGCGACGTCAAGCGGGCCTACGCACGGCTCGGGCCGCGGCAGATCCTGATGGGCAGCGAGTGGCCGGGCTCCGACTTCGACCTCGAACGCATGAAGATCGCCAAGGCCGTCGAGGACGAGAAGGACCGGGCGCTGATCGAGGGCGGCAACATGGCCCGTCTGCTGGGACTGGACGCATGAGCGCCGCACCGGTCGCCGTCCCGGCTCAGATGAGCGACCTGGACGCCGAACTCCTGACCACCGCACAGGAGTTGCTGGCCCGGGTGTGGCAGCAAGACCGCCACGAGGTCGCCACCGCGCTGCGCACCGCCGACGGCCGCATCCACACCGGCGTCCACGTCGAGGGTTCCTGCCGGCGCAGTTCGATCTGCGCCGAGGGCGTCGCCCTGGGCACCGCACGCGGCGCCCTCGCGCCCGGCGCGCCCCTGGCGGTGACGTCGGTGGTGTCGGTGCAGATCAAGCCCGCCGGCCAGTTCCGGATCATCGCCCCGTGCGGAGTGTGCCGGGAACTCATCAGCGACTACTGCCCGGACGCCACCGTGTGGATCACCACCGTCGACGACGACCGGCCCGCCGCGTTCCGCGCCCTGGATCTGCTGCCGCACAAGAGCCGGCGCCGCTGGTGAGACCCGCTCGCCCGCACCAAGCCCTTGAGGAAAGGAGAGCCATGCCGTCCGTCATCACCGGTCCGAGCGCGCTGCGCGTGCCCACCGGACTGGACGTCCCCGCACTCGCCCAACAGCTCGGCGGTACCGGCACGCCGCTGCCCTGGGAGGAGCTGACCTGGCAGGAGGCCGAGACCACGGTCGCCGGCCACGACGCCGTCATCATCCCGGTGGGCGCCACCGAACAGCACGGTCCGCATCTGCCCCTGGCCGTGGACACGCGGATCTGCGAAGCGGTCGCCCTGGGCGTCTCCGCGCTGACCGGGGTGCCGGTGCTGCCGCCGCTGAGCTTCGGCGTGTCGGCCTCGCACGGCGGCTTCGCCGGCACGGTGGCGCTGCGCCCCGAGACGCTGATCGCCGTCGTCGAGGACGTGATCGACTCCCTGTACGCCTGCGGGGTACGGCAGTTCGTCCTGCTCAACGGCCACATCTGGAACAACGGCGCCCTCGACGTCTCCGCCGAGAAGCTGAGGGTGCGTCACCGGGACGCGCGAGTGCGGGCGTTGGGGTACGTGACGATGTACCCGGGGCCGGAGGTCGACGGCCATGTCACCTACGGCCGTGCTCTGATGCACGCCAACTACTTCGAGACCTCGGTGATGCTGCACCTGGCACCCGAACTGGTGCGGATGGAGCGGGCCACCTCGCATGTCGACGTCGACTCCTTCTGGGACTACCGCATGGACCAGGTCAGCGAGACCGGCGTGTGGGGCAGGGACGTGACCGAGGCGAACGCCACCCACGGACAGGCGGAGTTCGACCGCTGCGTGCTCACCACCGCCCGCGCCGTCTCGGCCGCCGTGCGCGAGCCCTGGCCCAGCGCGACGCACCGGCCCGTCTAGAGCCCGCCCGAGCCACGGGCCCGAACGACCGCCGTCCCGCCCGGACTTGTGCCGCCCCCGCCGCGCAGCCGGCCCTTCACCACCCCCGCCGCGAAGCCGGCCTCCGCCACGCCGGCCGCTGCGGCCCGCGGCCCCGAACCACAAGGAGAACACCTTGGACCCCTGCATCACCCTCCCGCGGTTGCCGGAGCGCGAACCGATGCTCATCGGCGGCGAGTGGACCACGGGAACCGCGACCCGGTGGATCCCGGTCCTCAACCCCGCCACCGGTGAGACCCTGACCACCGTCGCGCAGGCCGACGGCAGCGATGTGGAACAGGCGGTGGCCGCCGCCGCGGCAGCGCACCGCGACGGACGCTGGCGCACGCTGCCTCCCCGCCGGCGCCGGGACGTGCTGCTCCGGCTCGCAGACCTGGTCGAGCGGGACGCCGAGGCGCTGGCGGTCCTGGACACCCTGGACAACGGCAAGGCGATCGAACGGGCCCGCGGCGACGTGGAACTCGGCCTGCAGGCGATCCGGCACTTCGCGGGCACGCCGACCCGGCTGACCGGCACGGTGCACGCCTCCCCGCCCGGCCGGCACGTGTACAGCGTGCGCGAGCCGGTCGGTGTCGTGGCGGCCGTACTCCCCTGGAACTTCCCCTTCATGATCGCCGCCTGGAAGGTCGCCCCCGCCCTGGCGGCCGGCTGCACGGTGGTGGTCAAGCCCGCCGAGCAGACCCCGCTGACCGCGCTGCGGCTGGCCGCCCTGTGCCTGGAGGCGGGCGTTCCGGAAGGCGTCGTCAACGTGGTGACCGGGGACGGCCGCACCGGGGCGGAACTGGTCGCCCATCCCGATGTCGCCAAGGTCTCCTTCACCGGGTCCACCGACGTCGGACGGCTGATCATGGCCGCGGCGGCGCCGTCGGTCAAACGGCTCACCCTCGAACTGGGCGGCAAGTCCGCCAACATCGTCTTCGCCGACGCCGACCTGGACGCCGCCGTACCGGCCGCCGTCCGCGCGGTGTTCGGGCACTCCGGTCAGATGTGCACGGCCGGCAGCAGACTGCTGGTGCAGCGCTCGGTGCTCAAGGAGTTCCTCGACCGGATGCTGCCGACGGTGGACGCCCTGCGCATCGGCCCCGGTCTGTCCGGCGGGATCACCATCGGTCCGCTGGTCTCCCAGGAGCAGTTCGACCGGGTCACCGGCTACCTCGGCCTCGGCCGCGCCGAGGGCGCCCGGCTCGTCACCGGCGGAGAGCCACTGCCGGGGCCCGGCTGGTTCGTGCGGCCCACGGTGTTCACGGAGGTGACCCCGGACATGCGGATCGCCCGCGAGGAGATCTTCGGGCCGGTCGTCACCGTGCTGCCCTTCGACACCGAGGACGAGGCGATCGCACTGGCCAACGACAGCGACTACGGTCTCGCGGCCGGCGTGTGGACCACCGACCTCGGCCGCGCCCACCGCGCCGCGTCGGCACTCCAGACAGGCACCGTCTGGGTGAACACCTACAACGAGTTCGACCCCGCCGTGGCCTTCGGCGGTACCAAGCAGTCCGGTCTGGGCAGGGACCTCGGCGACGCGGCCGTCGACGGGTTCACCGAGCTCAAGAGCATCACGATCGCGCTGTGAGCGCCCCCGTGACGGCCACGTCGCCGACCCCCACGACCCTGGACGTCGCCGCCGAACGCGTACGTACCCCGGGATGCTCCACCGGCCACCACTTCAACTCGGCCGGCGCGGCCCTTCTCGCCTCCTCCACCGTCGAGGCGGTCATCGACCACCTGCGCGCGGAGAGCCTGCACGGCGGCTACGAGGCGGCCAAGCTCGCCGCCGACGAGCTGGCCGCCGTCTACGACCGCACCGCCGCCCTGCTCGGCGTCCACGCGGACGAGGTCGCTCTGGTCGAGAGCGCCACCGCGGGCTGGCAGCGGATCGTCTCCTCGCTGCGGCTGCGGCCCGGAGACCGCGTGCTCGCCGCCCGCTCCAGCTATGTCAGCAGCGCCCTGCACCTGCTGGCAGCCGAGCGGGACGCCGGCATCCGGGTGGAGGTGCTGCCCAACGGGCCCGACGGAGCCACGGACCTGGAGATGCTGGAGCGCGCCCTGCGCGCGGGACCGGCCGCGCTGGTGACCGCGGCGCACGTGCCGACCTCGTCCGGGCTGGTCGAACCGGCCGCCGCGATAGGCGCCTCGGCGGCGGCGCACGGGGTGCCGTTCCTGCTCGACGCCACCCAGTCGCTGGGGCAGTTGCCTACCGACATGGAAGCCCTCGGCTGCGACCTGCTGATCGGCACCGGCCGCAAGTTCCTGCGCGCCCCGCGCGGCACCGGTCTGCTCGCCGTGCGCCGGCCCCTGCTGGAGCGGCTCGCCCCGCAGGCGCCGGATGTGCGCGGAGCACGTTGGACGGGTGAACGCAGCTGGGAACTGGCGCCGGACGCACGACGGTTCGAGCTGTGGGAGGCCGCCCACGCCCTGCGCCTGGGCCTGGGCTCGGCGCTGGACGACCTGCACAGGCTCGGCCCCGGGGCCGTCTTCGCCCACCTGGCCGCCCTCGCGGCGAGGCTGCGCGAACGGCTCGGCGTCGTACCCGGGGTGCGGCTGGCCGATCCTTCCGCAGCGGGGGGCGCCATCGTCACCTTCGTGGTCGACGGACTCGACGCCGACGAGGTGCAGCGCCAACTCGCCCTGCGCCGTGTCTACTTGGTCGCCGTACCGGCCGCCCACGGCCGCTGGGACATGGACCCGCGAGGACTGGCCAAGGTGGTACGGGCCTCGGTGCACGTCTACACCGACGACGACGATCTGGACGCCCTGGTGGAGGCCGTCGCGCAGATCGCGGCCGCCGCGCGCGGCACGGCCCGCACGCCGTCAGACGTCACGGCCACCGCCGCCGAGGCGGCAACGGCTCCCGCCCCGGCCGCCGTACGGGCAACGGACCCCCCTCCGGCTGCGGCATCGACGCCCGTTCCCACTCCGGCATCAGCGCCCGCCCTCACCACAGACGACTCCCTTTCGGCTTCGGCGTTGGGCCCCTCCCCCACCGGCCTCCCCCGCACCCGTCCCGCTCGGCATGCGGCCGGGCACCTGTACGACGCGGTGGTCGTCGGCCTCGGTGTGCACGGCAGCGCGGCGCTGCGGCAGTTGGCCGAGCGCGGCCTCGACGTGCTGGGTCTGGAGCGGTTCGCCCTGGGCCACGACCTCGGTTCCTCGCACGGTGCCACCCGGATGATCCGCCGCGCCTACCCCCACCCCGACTGGGACGGCCTGGTCGACACCGCCTACCGGGCCTGGGCGGAGCTGGAGGAAGCCGCCACGAGCCGTCTGGTCGACGTCACCGGCGGTCTGTACGCCGCGCCCGCCGGCCGGCCCGATCCGCTGCGCGGTCCGGGCTGCCGCTCGGTCGACGCCGACGAGGCGGCCCGCATCTTCCCCGGCCTGCGGCTGCCCGAGGGGTTCACCGCGGTCCACGACCCGGCCGCGGGAATCATCGACGCACGCGAGACCCTGCGCGTCCAGCTCACCCTCGCCGAACGGGCGGGAGCCCGGATCGCCGACCGCACACCGGTCACCGACTGGCAGCCCGACGGCGACCACGTCCTCGTCCGCACGGCCGCGGGGCCGGTACGCGCCAGGCGGCTGGTGCTGTGCGCCGGGCCCTGGACGCCGACTCTGGTGCCCCCGCTGGCAGGCCATCTGACGGTCACCCGGATCGTGAACGCCTACTTCGCCGCCGATCCGCGCGGCCCGCTGGGCCCCTCCGGACTGGGCAGTTTCTCGGTCGACCTGCCGGAAGGACTGCTGTACGGCTTCCCGGCCGACGGTGGCCGGGGGCTGAAGGCGGGGCTCGACGCGGGCCCGCCATGGGACCCCGAGGCCGCACGGCCCGCCGCCACCGCCGACGAACTCGCCCTGCTCACCCGGGCAGTGGCACGGGTGCTGCCCGGCGCGGGCGCGGTGACCGAGAGCCTGACGTGCCTGTACACGATGACCGCGGACCGGCGCTTCCTCGTCGGCGAGGTGCCCGGCGCACCGGGGGTGCTGATGGCCTCGGCGTGTTCCGGGCACGGCTTCAAGTTCGGTCCGGCGATCGGCGCGGCCCTGGCCGACCTCGTATGCCAACGTCCGCGCCCGGACCTGGATTTCCTCTCGCCCGCCCGGCTGGTCCCCGGCGGCGCCCGATGAGCGCCGCCGGTGCTCCGGGACGCCGCTCAGCCGTGGAAGACGGTCTGCGAGCGCCTCTCGTACCAGGCCGTCAGGTGCTCACCGGCGCTGATGACGTGCTCACGCATCGCCTCCTGCGCCCGGTCCGCGTCCCGGTCCGACAACGCGGCGACCAGTTCGTCGTGCTGACGGACGTTCAGTTGCCGGTGGCGTTCGTCGCCGGCCAGTGCCAGCGAGGACACGTTGCGCGGGAAACTCTCGTTGATCCGGTCGATCATGCGGCTGAGCCAGGGGTTGTCGGCCGCCTGGCAGACCACGGTGTGGAAGCAGTCGTTGGCCCGCGTCGTGTCGGCCGCACCGCCACCCAGGCCCTCCACCGCCGCGCGCAGCACGTCGTTGTGGCGGCGCAGTTCGGCGAGCTGGCTGTCGGTGATCCGGTCGGCTGCGCGCCGCGCGGCCAGGGCCTCCAGCTCCGCGCGGACCTCGTACGCCTGGCGCACCTCCCACGGCGCCGGCACCCTCACCACCGCACCGCGGTGCGGCTGCATCTCGATCAGCCCGCCGTTCTGCAACTGGCGCAGCGCCTCGCGCACCGGAGTGCGGCTCACCCCGAACTCGGCGGCCAGCGCGGCCTGGCGCAGCGGTTTGCCGATCGGGAGCTCCCCGTTCATGATCCGCGTGCGGATACGGGCAGCGATGTCGTCGACGAGGGCGCCTTCGTCGGTCTGGGACGTCATCGGAGTGGGTCTCACCCTTCTCGGGGGCTGACGGGGCCGCGCGGTGGTGGAGCAGTCTGCCACGCGGCAGCGGCTCACCGTCCACCGGTTTTGGATCCATTCCCACAGTATCCGCATCCAATAGGAGTGTGTCGTGCAACTTGACGTGACCAAGGCAATAGACGTCTCCGTGCCCATCCACCCCGGCATGCTGCACTGGGGCCGCCGCCCGGAAGTGGAGGTCGTCGAGTCGCGCACCGCGGGCGACCCGTCCAACGTCAGCCGCTGGCGCATCGGCGCCCACACGGGGACGCACATCGACGCCCCGGCCCACTTCGTCGACGGCGGCAAGACCGTCGACCGGCTGGACCTGACGGCGCTCAACGGCACCGCCCGCGTCCTCGACCTCACCCATGTCAAGGAGCAGATCACCGCCGCCGACCTGGACTCCGCGGGCCTGGGCACCGAGGAGCGGGTGCTGCTGCGCACCAGCAACTCCGACGGCGTGCTGCGCAGCCCGTGGAAGGCCCGGCACTGGGTGGGGCTGGCCCCGGACGGTGCCGAGCGGCTGATCGAGGCGGGCGTGCGCACGGCCGGCATCGACTACCTCAGCATCGAGGCCGTCGCCTACACCACCCACTGGGAGACGCACCAACTGCTGTGCGCGGCGGACGTGCTGATCCTCGAAGTGGTCGATCTGCTGCACACCCCGGCCGGTGTCTACGACATGCTGTCGCTGCCCGTGCCCCTGCAGGGCGCCGAGGCCGCCCCCTCGCGCACCCTGCTGCTGCCCCGGGACCAGACGTGAGCCCCGGCCACGAACCGGTGCTGGCCGCACCGCACCCAGCCGCCCTCGACGCCGCGGCCCGGGCGGCCGGGCGCGGCGGCAACGCCGTGGACGCCGCACTGGCCGCCGCCGCCGCGCTGACCGTCGTCTACCCCCACCAGTGCTCCCTGGGCGGCGACCTGATCGCCCTGGTGCACACGTCCGACGGCACGGTGCGCGCCATGCTGTCGGTCGGGGCGGCGGCACAGCACGTCGACGTCCCGGCCCTGCGCGCCGCGGACACGCGGATGCCCGCGCAGGGCCCGCAGACCGTGACTGTGCCCGGCGTGGTGGCCGGCTGGGCGGCGCTCGCCGCGGCGTTCGGCACCCCGGGCGCGCTGCCCGCCGCGCTGCGCGACGCCGCCGCTCTCGCCCGCCAGGGGGCGACGGTCTCCGCCGGGCTGGCGCGCGCCGTACGGGGCAACGCACCGCGGATCGCCGCCGATCCGGGACTGTCGGCGCTGCTGAGCGGTCCCGACGGCCGGGCCGTGGACGAGGGGGACGCGCTTCCCCAGCCCCGGCTGGCGAAGGTCCTGGACGAACTGGCCGACGATCCCGCGTCGTTCTACCGGGGGGCCGTCGCCGAGACGCTCGCCGCCGGCCTGCGCCGCCTCGGCAGCCCGCTCACTGCCGCCGACCTGGCCGCCCATCGCGCCCGCTGGGCCGAGCCGTTGACCGTCGAAGCGGCAGGGGTGCGCTGGTGGGCCGCTCCCCCGCCCAGCCAGGGCGCCGTCCTGCCCGCGCTGCTGACGGCGGCGGCCGCCGCAGCGGGCCTGACCGAACCCGAACGCACCCGGCTGCTCACCGCCCGCTGCCAGGACGCCTCGGCGGCCCGCGACCGCCTGCTCGGCGACCCGTGCGGACAACCGCTGGACATGCAGGGGCTGCTCGATCCGGCGCCCCTGGCCGGGGCCCTGCCCCCCGAGCCGCCGTTCCGGCCCTCCGGCGACACCGTCGCGGTGACCGCGGTGGACCCCTCGGGGCTGGCGGTGTCCCTCATCCAGAGCGTCTACCAGACCTTCGGCTCCGGACTGTGCGAGCCGGACACCGGGATCGTCCTGCACAACCGCGGCTCGGCGTTCAGCCTCGTCGCGGGCCATCCCGGCGAACTGCGGCCGGGCGCACGACCGCCGCACACCCTGTGCCCGGTGATCGGCCGCTGCGACGTCCTGCTCCTGGCGGCCGGCTGCCAGGGCGGCCGGGCCCAGCCGCAGATCCTCGCCCAGACCCTGCCCGCCCTCGCCGCGCCCGACGCCGACCCGGTCGGTGTGCTCGGGCGCCCGCGCTGGGTGCTCGGCGCCCGCGACATCGGCTTCGAGGAGCAGACCCTGCTCGCCGAGCCGGGCTCGGTGCCGGCCTCGGCACCGGCCGTCTCGCCCGGAGTGCCGGTGGTGGTCGCCGAAGCACCCACCGACCTGGCCGGCCACCTGCAGGTGGTCAGGCTGGCCCGCGGCGGCCGCCTGGACGCCGCCTCCGACCCCCGAGCCGACGGCGGCGTGCTGCACCGCGCCGCGGCCGTCCCTCGCACCACCGTGGAAGGAACGACCGTATGAGCATCCTCGCCCCCGCGCCCACGCCGGCCGCGCAGCCCCACCCGCTGGATCCGCTGAGCGCGGCCGAACTCGCCGTCGCCGTCAAGGTGCTCAGGTCCGACCCCCGGGTCACCGAGGATGCCCGCTTCTGGGGAGTCGCCCTGGACGAGCACCACGCGCGCACCGCGGCCCCGGGCCAGGCGCGGCGGGCCCGCGCCGTGGTGATCTGCCCCTCGGCCCGCCTCGCCTACGAGGTCGACCTGGAGCTGGGCGAGACGCCGCAGACCACGGCCTGGCGGGAGCTGGACGTGCGCAGCCCCGGCTGCTCCTCGGAGGAGGCCCGGCAGGCCGCCGCCGCGTGCCGGGCCGATGCGCGCTTCCGCGAGGCGCTGGCCCTGCGCGGCATCCACGACGTGTCGCTGGTGATGGTCGACCCCGAGTCGATCGGCGGTTTCGAACCCCCGCGGTACGCGGGGCGCCGGCTGACCTGGGGCAGCGTGTGGCACCGTACGTCCGAGGACGACAACGGCTACGCCCGGCCCGTGCAGGGCGTGGTGCCGATCATCGACATGGAGTCGATGGAGGTGCTGCACGTCGAGGACCACGGCGTGGTGCCGCTGTCCGCAGAGCCGGGCGTCTTCGCCGCGGGCACCGTGCCCGAGCGGGCCGGGCTGCGGCCCCTTGAGGTGGTCCAGCCCGAGGGACCGAGTTTCACGGTGACCGGGCAGCGCGTCGACTGGCAGGGCTGGTCGGTGCGGGTGGGCTTCACCCACCGCGAGGGCCTGGTCCTGCACGACCTGACCTTCGACGCGGGCGGCAAGGGCCCGCGCCCGGTGCTGCGCCGGGCCTCGGTCAACGAGATGTACGTGCCCTACTTCGACACCGCCTCCACCCAGTACCGCAAGAACTTCTTCGACTGGGGCGAGTACGGCGCCGGCCCGCTGACCAACTCCCTCGCCCTGGGCTGTGACTGCCTGGGCGTCATCCACTACTTCGACGCGGCCGTCCTCGGCGGCGACGGCGTGCCGCGGGTCATCCCCAACGCCATCTGCATGCACGAGGAGGACGACGGCATCCTGTGGAAGCACCACGACGGCCGCACCGGCCGCACCGAGGTGCGCCGCTCCCGCCGGCTGATCATCTCGGCGTTCGCCACGGTCGCCAACTACGACTACGGCTTCTACTGGTCCCTGTACCAGGACGGCTCGGTCATGCTGGAGATCAAGATGACCGGCATCCTGTCCGCCACCGGCGTCGCGCAGGACGAGGAGACCCCGTACGCGCGGCGGGTCGCCCCGAACGTGGCGGTCACCAACCACCAGCACTTCTTCGCCGTACGGCTGGACATGGCCGTGGACGGAACCGCGAACCGCCTGGTCGAGGTCACCGCCGAGCACGAACCCGACCCCGCGCTCGACCCGTACGGCAACGCGGCGCGGACCGTGCTGCGGCCGATCCTCAGCGAGCGGGAGGGCGGGCGCAGCGTGGACGCCTCCCGGGCCCTGCACTGGCGGGTGGAGAGCACCGAGGCCCGCAACCGGATGGGCGAGCCGACCGCGTACCGGGTGCACGTGGAGAACACGGCGGTGCTGCCGGTGCGCGCCGACAGCGTCTGCGCGCGGCGGGCGCCCTTCGTCGCCCGGCAGCTGTGGGCCACCGCGTACGACCCGGCCCGGCGCTTCGTCGCGGGCGAGTACCCCAACCAGGCCGAGCCGGGCGCGGACGGAGTGCACCGCTGGCAGCAGGAGGACCGCTCGCTGGACGGCACGGAACTGGTGCTGTGGGCGACGGTCGGCTCGCACCACTTCCCGCGTCCCGAGGAGTGGCCGGTGATGCCGGTGGCCCGGGCCCGGCTGCGGCTGGAGCCGGACGGTTTCTTCGACCGCAATCCCGCGCTGGACGTGCCCGCCCCCGTCTCCTGCCACGCGCCGGCCGCCGAGGCGGACGGCGGCGCCGGGCACTGCTGCGGATGACGGGCCGGCGCAGCTCGCCGCCGCCGGGCCGGCTGCTGGCCGGGCTCGCCGCCCTGGTCGTGACGGCCGCCGCCGCACACGCGGGCGGCGGCGGTGGACACGGCGAGCACCCGGCGCGGACGCCGGCCGCCGTCGGCGTCCTGTCCGCGGTGATCGCCTGCACGCTGGCGTTCGCCTGGCCGGCGCTGGGCGTCGCCTGGGCGCCGGAGCGGCGCAGGCTGACCGGCCGCGCGGTGCTCGCCGCGGCGGCCGCCGCCTGCACGCTCGGTCCGCCACTCGCCCTGACGCGGGCGCCGGGCGCCGTGGACGGCCATGTGTGGGCGATGGCCCGCTTCGAACTCCTCGCGGTCCTCGGCCCCTTGGCCCTCGCGTCCGCCGTCCGCGCGACGGCCGCGCCGGCACGGCCGGAGGGCCGCGGGGCGGGCCTCGGGGCGGTGGTGTGGAGCGTGTCGGCGTACGCCTGGCACCTGCCGCCGCTGCACACCCTGGCGAGTCCGGGAGCAGAGCTCGCGCGGTCGTTCACCTGGGTGACGGCCGGCTTGCTGCTGTGTCTTCCCCTGGCCGCCCGCCGCGGGCCCTTCCTCGCCGCGCATCTCGCCGCCCTGCCGCTGGCTGCCCTGATGGTGAGCAGCGGGCGAGGGACGGCGGGCCTGCTGATGGCTGTCGTGGACGCGGTCATGGTCGCGTGCCTGCTCAACGGAGCCGTCAGGAAGGGCTGTTACACCGACGTAAATATTGGATCCAATCCATGGCTGACTGGATCCGACCTTCGCTACCGTCACCGTGACCGGGACAGAAAGGCGTCAGATGCGCGAGGAAGAGAACAAACGGCTCACCAGGACCGGACCGGGCACACCCGGCGGCGACCTGATGCGCCGGTACTGGCAGCCCGTCGCCCTCAGTGAGGAACTCGACGGCGTACGACCCCTGGTCGCTCCCAAGGTGCTAGGACAGGACCTGGTCCTGTTCCGCGACGAGCACGGTGAGCTCGGCCTGGTCGATCGCGGCTGCCCGCACCGGGGCGCCGACCTGGCGCTGGGCCGGCTGGAGGACGGCGGGCTGCGCTGCTGCTTCCACGGCTGGCTGTTCGCCCGCGACGGCGCCTGCCTGGACACCCCGGCCGAGCCGGCCGGCAGCACCCTGACCACGCGGGTCCGCCTGGGCAGCTACCCCGTCCGCGAGATCAACGGGGTGATCTGGGGCTACCTCGGACCCGGCGAGCCGCCCGCGCTGCCGGCTCTGGACTGCTTCGAGGCCCCGGCCGACCACGCCTTCGCCTGGAAGGGCCTGCTGGAGTGCAACTGGCTGCAGGCCCTGGAGGTCGGCATCGACCCCGCCCACGCCTCCTACCTGCACCGCTTCTTCGAGGACGAGGACCCCTCCGACAGCTACGGCAAGCAGTTCCGGGCCACCTCCCAAGGCACCGACCTGCCCATGACGAAGATCCTTCGCGAGTACGGCCGCCCCGACATCGACGCCGTCCGCACCCCCTACGGCCTGCGCATCACCGCCCTGCGCACCCTGGACGGCACCGACACCGAGGGCCGCGCCATGGACGGCAGCCGCACCCACGTCCGCGTCACCCACCAGGTCTTCCCGCACGGCTTCCACATCCCGCTCGACGCGGAGACCGCCATCACCCAGTGGCACGTACCGATCGACGACACCTCCTGCTACTGGTACGCCCAGTTCACCAGCGTCGGCCAGCCGGTCGACCAGGAGGCGATGCGCCGCCAGCGGGTGGACGCGGTCACCCTGCCCGACTACCGGCCCCGCTTCAACCGCGCCAACGACTACGGCTACGACCCGGTCGAGCAGCTCACCACCACCTACACCGGCCTGGGCACCGACATCAACGTGCACGACCAGTGGGCGGTGGAGGGCCAGGGCGCCGTCCAGGACCGTACCCGCGAACACCTGGGCCGCTCCGACAAGGCCATCGTCATGTACCGACGCATGCTGGGCGAGGCGATGTCCGCCGTCGAGCGCGGCGAGGACCCGCCGTTGGTCCTGCCCGCCGAACGTGCGGCCGCGATACGCGGCCCCGTCACCCTCGACGGCATCGGCCCCACCGAGGGCTGGGCGCAGTACTGGGCGGCCGTGACCGCGAAGCAGCGCGCCGACAGCAGTTGGGCGCAGCCCACGGCGACGGACGGCTGAGCGGCGTGGGATTCGTCGAACGCCACGCCGGGTGGACGGCCGAGCAGACGGCCGCCGCCCAGGAGATCCGCGACCGCGCCCAGGGGGGCGGACTGAACGTCGTGCGGCTGGTCTTCGCCGACCAGCACGGACTGCTGCGCGGCAAGACCGTCACCGCCTCCGAAGTGCCCACCGTCCTGCGCGACGGCACCGGCATCGCCTCCTCCCTGCTCGCCAAGGACACCTCCGGCCGGACCGTCTTCCCGCTGTTCACCAAGGAGACCCCGCTCGGACTTCCCCAACTACGCGGCGCCGCCGACATGGTGATGGTCCCCGACCCGCTCACCTTCCGGATGCTGCCGTGGTCACCGGGCACCGGCTGGCTGCTGTGCGACCTGCGCTTCACCTCCGGCGCACCGGTCCCCCTGTGCACGCGCGGCCTGCTGCGCTCGGTCCTCGGCCAGACCGGCGGCCTCGCCTACCGCACCGGACTGGAGGTGGAGTTCCACCTGTTCCGGCTCGACGACGCGCGCCTGGGCCCGGCCGACCTCGGCCAGCCCGGGGCCGCGCCCGAGGTCGGCATACTCAACCACGGCTACCAGTACCTGAGCGAACTGCGCTACGACGAACTCGACCCGCTGCTCGACGTGCTCCGCACCCACATCGAGGCCCTCGGTCTGCCGCTGCGCAGCCTGGAAGTCGAGTTCGGGCCGAGCCAGGTCGAGATCACGCTGCGTCCCGCGGACGGCCTGGGCACGGCCGACGCGATGGTGCTCCTGCGCAGCGCGGTCAAGCAGGTCGCCGCCCGGCACGGCCACCACGCGACGTTCATGTGCCGCCCCCACCTGCCCGGTGTCTTCTCCAGCGGCTGGCACCTGCACCAGAGCATGCTGCGCGGCGGCGAGGCGGTCTTCGCCCCGCCGCCGGGCGCCCCGTGCGCCGACGGGCCGGGACTGTCGCCCTACGGCAGCGCGTTCCTCGGCGGACTGCTCCGCCACGCCCGGGCCACCAGCGCGTTCTCCACCCCTACGCTCAACGGTTTCAAGCGCTTCCGCTCCCTGTCCCTGGCACCCGACCGCGCGGTGTGGGGACGCGACAACCGCGGCGCGATGGTCCGCGTCCTGGGCGATGGGCCCTCCTCCACCCGGCTGGAGAACCGCATCGGCGAGCCGGCCGCCAACCCCTACCTCTACCTGGCCTCCCAGCTCGCGGCCGGCCTGGACGGTGTGGCACACGACCTCGACCCCGGTCCGGCCGCCGACGAACCGTACGCGGCCCGGGCGGAGCCGCTGCCGCGCTCCCTGGGTGAGGCGCTCGACGCGCTGGAGGCCGACCAGGCGCTCACGGACCGTCTGGGCAAGGACTTCGTGGCCTATTACACCGGCGTCAAGCGCGCCGAGATCGCCCGCTTCGACCAATCGGTCACCGACTGGGAACAACGGGAGTACTTCCGTGTCTTCTGAAGCAAGCCCCTCCCCCTCCCTGCGGCTGCTGGTCCGGCAGGCACGCTGGATCGCCCAGGACGTCCTGGAACTGCGGCTCGCCCGCAGAGACGGCGGTGCGCTGCCGGACTGGCAGCCCGGTGCCCACGTGGAGCTGACCCTGCCGTCGGGGCTGCGGCGGCCGTACTCGCTGTGCGGCGATCCGCACGACCGCGGGGCCTGGACGGTCGCCGTGCACCGCGCGCCGGACAGCCGGGGCGGATCCCGCGAGCTGCACGAAACAGCGCTCGTCGGGCGGGAGTTGACGGTGGACGGACCGGTCAACCGCTTCCCGCTGGAACCTGCCCCCGGCTACCTGATGCTGGCCGGCGGCATCGGCGTCACCCCGCTGCTGCCCATGGCCCGGGCCGCGGCCTCCCGGGGCCTGCCGTGGCGGCTCGTCCTGGGCGCCCGGGACCGTTCGCGGATGGCCTACGCCGAAGAGCTCACCGCCCTCGGCGGCGACCGGGTCAGCCTGGTACCGCAGGACGAGGCGGGACTGCCCGACCTGGCCGCCGAACTCGCCGCCACACCGGCCGACCACGCCGTGTACGCCTGCGGCCCCGCGGCGATGCTGGACGCGGTGAGCGAGCTGTGCCGCTCGGCCGTGCCGTCCCGCCCGCTGCGCCTCGAACGCTTCGGACCGGCCGAACCCGAAACACCGGTCCGCCAGGGGCAGTTCGACGTCGTCCTGCGCAAGTCGGGACTGCGACTGGCGGTGCCTGCCGACCGGTCCCTGCTGGAGGTCGTACGCGCACACGTGCCCGAGGTGCCCTCCTCGTGCGAGGAGGGCTACTGCGGCAGTTGCGAGACGCCGGTGGTGGCCGGGACGCCCGACCACCGCGACACGGTGATCGGCCCGGAAGAGCGCGCGACCGCCACCACCATGATGATCTGCGTGAGCCGCGCGGCCTCACCGGTCCTCGAACTCGACCTGTGACCCCAGGCTCGGCCCACCATCGCCCGCAGAGGAGCACCATGACCCGACACGGCGTGCGACGCGTGCTGCCGCTCCTGCTGGGCTGGGAGGAACTGCCCCGGGCCGTGTCGGTGCACGGCGCCTCCCGTGCCGAACGCGTGCGGGAACCCGTGCCGGGCGTCCTGCTGGAGTGCCAGGACGGGTGGCTGTTGCTGGACACCGGGTTCAACGCCACCCTGCTGCGCAATGCCGCCCTGCGGCGGCGCTTCTATCCTTCCCCCTCCTACCAGCCACAGCTACCCGGCCCTGGGGAGCCGTTGGAGGAGGCACTCGCCGCGGCCGGCGTCGGCCTGGACGACATCTCGGCGGTCGCCATCAGCCACCTGCACGCCGATCACGCCGGAGGCCTGAAGCACTTCGCCGGGCGGGTGCCCGTGCACATCCAGCGAACGGAGCTGGAGTTCGGGATGTCAGGGCGGCCGGAAGTGGAACGCAACACCATCTTCCGGGTGGACTTCGACGATCCGCGCATCGACTGGCGTCTCGCGGACGGCGACCAGGAGATCGCGCCGGGCGTCACGGCCGTCCTGACCGCCGGACACACCCCGGGCCACCAGAGCCTCGTCGTGGACCTCGCCGAGGGAGGCGGCTACGTGTTCGCCTGCGACGCGGCCGACCTCACGCAGAACATCGCCGAAGAGCGGCCGGCCGGCACGTCGATCGGAGTGCCGCCCGAGGCGACGGTCGAACCCATCCGGCGCCTCAAACGCATCGCGGCCGACAAGGGATACGAGCTGATTCCAGGCCATGACCCGCAGGTGTGGCCCGAGTTGACACGACGCCTGACGGGGGCGAGTGGAGCGCGGTGACCGCGGACCCGGCAGTCGAAGGCGGCGATGGCACGTCGGCGACCCCGCCCAGATCCCCTGGGCACAGAAGGCCGCCTGTTTCAAAGAGCGGCACGGCACGTCCAGAGCCAAGAGCGGCAAGGGCGACGCGCACGCCCTCACGGACGTGGTCCGTATCGACCGCAACCAGTTGCGGCGCGTTCACGCTCCTCCAGCAGACCCACCACCGACGGCATGCCGGCACCTCCGCCCACAAAACGACACCGCGCCCCGGATCGCGACCCGCGACGTGGTGTAGCGATGCGGAGTTCGCGACTCCGCAGCTCAAGGGGACGGTGTGGCCGGCCGGCGCTTGCTTCATCGCGCTGGACGGAGCCGCACGGCCCGGATGGCTCCACCACTCCGCGGGGCACCACCCTCACCGGCGGGCACGCGATTACGGCAGCGGAGGGGTAGGCGTTCTGCATCAGCTGCTGACTGGGCGGAGACCCAGTGCCCGGCGAGCGATACGTTCGACAGTACCCCGGTGGGGTTGTCGCCCCTGCGGCCGTTGCACCGTTGGCGTCCGGCTCACCCGGCGGCTTGACAGATCACCATGCCACGCAGGCCCCACCCGCAGGCGGCCTTCCAACGCAGACGGCATCGCAGTACCGACCTGAACCGTCTCGGGACGCGACAGTTCACGCCGGGGCCTGTAGCGATCCGGCAGAGATGGGCGCCCACGCCCCTTCGCAGGCACTCCCGGCCCCGGTGCGACGCAACCGCAGGTCTAGAGGGTGAATGGACGCGTTTCCCCTGGGGTGCGTCCGAAACGGCTGCGGAAGACGCGGGTGAAGTGGGCCTGGCTGGCGAACCCCCAGCAGTGGGCGACTTCGGCGATCGTCAGATGCCGGGAGCTTGGATCGGCCAGCACCTGCCGGGCTCTGTCGAGCCGCTGTTCGAGTATGTACCGGGAGGGGCTCACCCCGGTGGGCTGGAAGATACGGCTGAGGTGCCGCGCTGACACGCCGATCGCCTGGGCGACCCGCCCCGCGCTCAACCCGGGGTCGGCAAGATGGCGGGCTATGTAGTCCTTGGCCACTGCCAGCTGGGAGACCATGGCGGGCGACACGGAGCCGCCCAGCCGTGCCGCCGCCAGCGTACGGACGAGGTCCAGCACGGTGGCCTGGGTACTGACCGGGTTTGCGCCGCCCCGCCCCGTGACGCATTCAGCCAGAACGGCCTCCAGGGCAGAAGCCTGGGCTCCTTCTGCGGCCGACCCTCTGCCGAGCAGTATCGGCGCGGACACCTCGTCGGCGGCACATTGCGCGGCGAACACCTCTCGGGGGATGTCCACCAGCAGTTGACGCATGGGAGCGGGGAACCCGAACAGATAGGGCCGCCGCGTGTCGTAGAGGATCAGGTCCCCCGGCTGGAGACTGACGCAGCCGTCCTCGTGGAAGAAGACCCCGCAGCCCGCTGTCAGCAGGGTGACGAAGATCGAGTCCTTCGGCAGGGTCCGACAGGTCCGCGGGCTGCGTTCGATGATGTGCTCGTTGCCGGCGATCTCGGCCAGCCGCAGGTCTCCCAGCTCAACGTTCGTCTCCGTGGCCACCAGGCCATGTCGCGAGTACGTCGAACAGGTCAGACCCACGAGAGCCTGTCGGTTGTGTTCCTCCCAGAAGTCGATGCGATCCGCCGGATCGACCGACTGCGTGGACACGTGGGAGACGATAGGCGCGTTCACCTGAATCTCCTTTCCAGCCCGTGCATCCGTGCTCACGGTGGTGCAGGACCGCTCTGCCACTGGGGACAGGGAACTGTCGCGGCCGCTGGGCCGGCCCTCGTACGCTGACGTGCGGGGCCGTCGAGGTGCCTGGTGTTGTCTCGGGGCGAGGCTACCCGCCGGTGTGGTGCCGCGTCACGGGTGGCGTACTGAGGCCGAGCCCGGCTTCCGCACGGGGGCCGGCGGAACCCGCACGCTTGGGCCGGTCGGGATACCGGCCTCGACCGGGGCGACCGCGCCCTTGTCGCACAGCAGGCGGCGGTGAGCGCTGCATCAGCCTGCACATCCCGTCGCCCGGCCGAACCGGTCCCGTCCGAGCACCACCCACGCGAGAGCGCCCACGGCAGGGAGCACAGCGGCCGCATCAGATGCCGCCGCGCTCCCGCGACTGCCGTTCATCCGGGCTCGGCCGCTGACCGCTCGGCCGGAGAGCGCCGTCCGCGCGGGCGGCTGGGGGCCGGCCCTGCCGCTCACCCGCGGGCGATCACGGTGTGCTGGCCTCAGACCCTCCTCCCCCGGTCCGAGGTCGCACGCGTCGTGTCCCGGCTGATGCCTCGCGGGAGCCGAGCCGCTTACTGCGCTCGGCGGGGTCGACAAGGATCTTGATCTGGTGACCCGGGCCCTCCAGCAGCGCCTCGAAACCGTCTGGGACCAGGGCGTCGAGGGCGATGGTCGAGGTGACGAGCGGTGTCAGGTCCAGCCCTCGTTCCGCGACGAGCCGGATGAGTTCCGGATAGGTGTCCCGGTAACCGACGCTGGCGACGATCGACTGCTCGTTGTTGACGAGCGCGAAAGTGTCCAGGGACATCTCCTGCGCCAGGCCGACCAGGACGACCCGCCCACCACGCCGAGTCGCGTCCAGACAGGCACGCAGGGTGCTCTCGGACCCGACCACCTCGAACGCGACATCGACGCCCTCACCGCCGGTCAGCTCACGGATCCGCTCTGCCACACCCTCTTCCAGACGGGCGTCGACCAGATCGGTCGCGCCCCATTCGGAGGCGCGGTGCAACCGGCCTGGAGAGACGTCGACGGCGACGATGCGCCGCACCTCGCGTTCCGCAGCGAGCCGCACGGTGAGCAGGCCGACCGGGCCAAGGCCCACCACCATCACGCTCCCGGGTGTGGCCCCGGCGCGCCGCAGCGCGTGCAGGGCGACCGACGCCGGTTCGAAGAGCGCAGCCTGCTCCAGCGACACGTTCTCCGGCAGGCGGTGCGCCATGTAAGCGGGCACGGCGGCGTACTCGGCCATGCCGCCGTTCCCCATCAGCCCCGCGAACCCGAAGTGCCGACAGATGTTGTACTCGCCCGCCCGGCACCGCGGGCACACCCCGCACCGGTAGTTCGGCTCGACCGCCACTCGGTCGCCCACGGTCAGGCCGGTCACCGACGGCCCGAGCGCGACCACCGTCCCGCAGAACTCGTGGCCAAGGATGAGCGGAGCCGTGGCGCCGGAGCCCGGATGCGGCTCGATGACGGGGATGGCGTGCGGTCCGTCGGCGTACTCGTGCAGATCACTGCCGCAGATGCCGCAGTACGCGACCTCGATGAGTACCTCTCCGCGTCCGGGTGCGGGCACGTCCACCTCGGCTATGCGGACGTCCTTGGCTCCGTACCAGACAGCAGCCTGCATACGCTGCGTGCCGGCGCTCACTCGGCCGCTCCCGCAACCACCGGGCCCGGTCCGAGCGCGGCTGCGGCCCGCTCGGACCGCCGACGCAGCACCCGCGGCGCGGTCTCCCGCAGGCCCAGGGACAGCAGGGCGACCACGATGGCGCCGCCGGCGGACATGAACATGGCCGTCTGCAAACCCCAGACGTCCGACGCGCGCCCTGCGATCACCGGGGCGAGAAAGCCGCCGGCCAGCTCTCCGACGCCCATGACCAGCCCAAGTGCGGTGGCCAGCGCGCCGCGGGGCACCGTCTCGGCGGGGATGGTGGCCATGAACAGGGTGAAGCAGCCGAGTCCGGTGTAGGTGAGCACGACCGCCAGGCCCAGCAGCACCGGATCGGTGACGTAGACCATCGCGAGCGGGCACAGGGCCGCTGTGGCGGAGAAGGCGATCATGGTCGGCTTGCGGCCGATGCGGTCGGAGACAGCCGGGGTGAGGAAACCCCACAGCACCCATCCCACGCCCAGACAGGTCATCACTCCGCTCATGGTGCTCGGGGAGAAGCCTTTGACGGTCAGCAGGTACGAGGGGGTGAAGGTGACGATGACGATGAACCAGGTGAGGAAGCAGCAGGCGACCGCCATGCACAGGACGATGTTGCGATGCCTCAGAACCTCCCGCACCGACGGCTTGGGACCGGCGGCCGAGTCGGGCATCGCCTCGGCGGTGGTCTGGACACGGCCGCCGGGCGGTACTTCCCGGACCGACTTCGCGATCCAGGCCGCGATGAGCAGACCTGGCACGATCGTCACGAGCAGCGCCGTCCGCCAGCCGTGGGCCTCGGCGATCCACACCACCACCAATGGGGCGAGGATCCCACCCATCAGACCTGCCGAAGAGCCTTGCAGCAGCCCCATGTTGAGGCCGCGACGGCTCTCCCGGGAGGCCTCCACCATCAGTGACTGGGCCAGTGGCAGCACGGCCCCCTCCGCCACGCCCATCAGGGCTCGGGCGAAGAGCAGTCCGAGGAAGCCGGTCATCAGCCCGCCGGCAGCGGAGAAGCAGGAGAAGAGGACCACGGCGGCGATCAGAATGGGTTTGCGTCTGCCGAGCTTGTCCGACAGCCGGCCGGCGACCAGCCCGGACAGGGCCCATGTCAGGGCCAGCACTCCGGACAGTGTGCCGAGCTCGGTGTTGGAGAGGTGGAAGTCCTTGCTGATGTACGGGGCGAGGAAGGGCAACGCCTGGCGGTCGAAGAAGACGAATCCGAAGGCCAGGAAGAGGATCAGCAACAGCCGGTTCTCATAGCGGTGTGCTGCGCCGTCGATCACGGTGGGTGTTTCTGCGTCAGGCCGGACCCGGTTACGGCTACGTGGCATCGGAACCTCGTTCGAGCGGTGGGACACAGGGTCACCGGAAGAGTGAGTTGACGTAGTCGGCACCGATGCCGACCTTCTCGTAGTGGTTCCGGCACAACTCGATGTAGTCGTGGACATCGAAGTAGCCGACGGTTCCACCGTCCTCGTCCAGCCAGATCAGCGGCCCCTTGACGATGAAGAACGCCTTCATCGGCTCGTCACTCTCGTAGGCCACCAGCGTGTGTCCCTCGCCCGGCGCCTCGTAGATGAAGTCACCGGCCTGCGCGGTCCAGGGCCGCTCCAGGTAACCCCACTTGCCGGAGATCGTGTACGCGAACACCTCGTGGGGGTGGTAGTGCCGGTTGACGAGTCCGGCCTGCTTGGCGCAGAGGATGTCGGCCCAGGAGTTGTCCTTGACGTTGATCCACAGCGGGCGCGATCCGACGGTCTCGCTGAGCGGCGCGTAGTACCGGTCGTCGTCGGTGGCCACCTGGGACAGGTAGACCTCCGGCTGCGCGTCGGGCTTCACCGAGTCGGTGATCGGCTTGAGGCCCTTCCAGAATTCCGACCTGGCTTCCTCGGGCATGTTGCGGCTCCTTTTCGTCGAGGTGGCCGATAGTGAACCCCCAGATCCGCGGCCAGGTCTTTCTTCTGGCAGACATGACGGATTGCCTGTTTGGGACATGCGCGTCTCCAGGCCCTCGAGTGCACAGCGGCGGGTCGGCTCCCACGCCTTCTGCCGACGTGTCACCTGAGGCGTGGTGATCGGCGGCGGCTGGCACCGCGGTACCGGTCGGGCGGTGACGTGACTCCCGTGTATGGCCTCGCCGTCAGCCACGTCTACGCCGGACTCGCCCCCGCCGAGCAGCGCGCGGTCCTCACCTCTGGCCTCACCCACCTCGTCACCGCCCGGGCCAGGCCCGTCGCAACGGCACCGCCTGCGACACCGGCATCGATGCCGTGGTCGTCCGCGACGGCAAACTCGTCCTGCTCCAGAGCAAGCACGCCGGGGACATCGCCGCCCCGCCCACCAGCCAGGACACGCCCGCCCCTGGCTTCCCGCCCTGGCCCTCCGGCCTCGGCAACCGCGCCCAGTACGCCGCCTCGGCGTAACCCACCCCGAGCACGGCGGCACACAGCCCTACGACGCGGCTGGCACCGAAGCCGGTGCCAGCCCCCGTACCAGCAGACACAGGCCGATCCCGCGGGCTACCGCGGCCAGCTGGTGCTGGACGGGCCGTGCCGTACGCTCCCGCACCGCCGACGTTTCAGGGACGCGGCGGATGGCGCCGGTCCGATCGGGGACGTGGCGAGGGCGCCATCCGGCGGTGATGCTGCCCAGCGCAATTCGGAACGCGGAGTCCGACCCCGCCCAGAGGCCCGGGCTCGGGCGAAGACCACCGCGTCTGAGCGACTTCTAGTTGGTGCCGGCGGCCAGCTCGCTGAACAGCTTGTTCGCCGGCTCGGAGGCGAACAGGCGCTGGAGCTCGGCGCGCGCGATCTGCTTCTTGAACTCGCCTTCGTAGCCGGTGAATCCGGCGTTGTGCATGGTGTCGGTGATCCACGTTGCGAACGCCTGGTAGTTCCAGATGTGCGGCAGGCAGGTCTGCGAGTAGCTGTCGAGGAGGCTGGAGTCGCCCTCCTTGGCCTGGCGGATCACCGCGCGGGCGAACACCTCGGCGTCGTGCAGAGCGAGGTGGATGCCCTTGGCGCTCATCGGCGGCACGATGTGCGCGGCGTCGCCCAACAGGTAGAGCCTGCCGTAGCTCATCGGGTCGAACACCACGCTACGCAGCGGAATGATCTGCTTGGACAGGATTTCGCCACGCGAGGGCGGAGTGCCGAAGCGGGCTTCCAGCTCGCTCCAGATGCGCTCGTCCGGCCACCGCTCGGGGGTGTCGTCGACCGCGCACTGCAGATAGATGCGGCTGGCCTCGGGGCCGCGGGGGATCATCCCTGCCAGGCCCAGTTCGTGGATCGCCATGCCCGAGGGCTTGGTTTCGGTGGCGGCCAGGACGCTGAGCCAGGAGTAGCCGTATTCGTGAGAATATTCGGTCAGTGCAGAGGCGGGGATGGAGCGCCGGGAGACGCCGTGGAAGCCGTCGCAGCCGGCGATGAAGTCGCACTCGATGGCCCGCGCCGCGCCCCCGGCGTCCTGGTAGCGCACCACGGGGTGGCCCAGGGTGAAGTTCTCCAGGACAACGTCCGCGGCTTCGTAGCGCAGGTCACCGCCCTCGTACAGGAAGACCTCGGTGAGGTTGCGCACCAGGACCTGCTGCGGGCAGTACAGGTTCTCGTTGTCGTCCTCGTCCACGTCGAGCGGCAGCGCGCGGCCGTCGAGGTAGAAGCCGTCCTCGTTGAGCGGGATCGGATCGCCCGTCAGGACTTCCTCCAAGCCCCACTCGCGGAACAGGCGTACCCCGAAGGTGTCGATCGTTCCGGCGCGCTGGCGCTTCTCGACGTAGGCGCGAGGGTGCTTCTCCAGCACGATGCAGTCGACGCCGTTACGCAGCAGGAAGTTGCCAAGGGTCAGACCGGCGACGCCGGCCCCGATGATGACGACGGCCGTGTCGTCGTGTGTCTCAGTCATGCGTGCGGGCCTTTCGTGATCCATACAGTGGTCGGTAACGCGCCGAGGGCGTACACCACGGCGCCCGCCGTGAGGGCGGGCGCCTACTCGCTCTCCACTGTGAAAGGCTGGGCATGCTGTGATCCACTGGTAAGTGGACACCTGATACCGGAAACCCGCCAAGCAACTCCGACCGCGCTCACCGCGTACTCGGCCAGCGCAACTCAGGCATGTCGGCCGTGGCAGCAGCTAGCGCCCGTGGAGGCGAAGCCCGGCCTGGTAGCGGCCGGGTGTCTGGCCGACGACCTCAGTGAAGGCGTCGATGAAGGTGGAAGGATTGGACCAGCCGCACGCCACCGCGGTCTGCGTCACCGTCATCCCGTCGGTCAGGTGCGCCAAGGCGTGATGCATGCGCAGGGTGGTCCGCCAGCGGTGGAAGCTCATGCCCAACTCAGTGTGGAACAGGCGGCTCAGCGTGCGCTCGCTGGCCCCCACCGTTCGACCCAGCTCGGCCAGGGTGACAGGCCGGGCGGGGTCCGCGCGCAGCAGATCGGTGGCGGCGCGCAGCCGGTCGTCACTGGCTTCGGGAAGGTGCAGAGAGGTCTCGGCCGCATCAGCCAACTCGTCCACGATCACGGCGAGAAGACGCCGGTGGGCGCCGGCCCGCCGCTCCGGTTCGTCGGTGAGCGTCAATAGGGCCTCGCGCAGCAGCGGGCTCACAGCGAAGACAGTGGGGTGATCGATGAGGTCGGCGCACAGGTCGAGCGGCACGGACACCAGCCGTACATCGGTCTGGCCGTAGAAGCGGTGTGAGTGAGCGAAGCGCGGGGGCGTCCAGGTGATCCGGTCCGCCGGGGCGACCCAGGTGCCGCGCTCCGTCGCGGTGGCCAGGGCTCCGGCGGCGGCGTAGACCAGCTGGCCCTGGACGTGGCTGTGTGGGTCCAACTGAAAGCCGTGCGGCAGCCAGGCACCGCCTCGCAGGATCTGATCCTCTGCGCCAGTGACCATCGGCGAAGGATGGCGGGTTGTCGGCATCAGGCGTCAGTTTACCGGTGGTCCCGGATGGAGTACCACGCCGACAGTGGTCAGATGACCCCAACGAAGCCCAAGTGCGGCACCCGAAGCAGGTAGCGATGGCCTCCCGGATCCAGCGCCCGCGCAAGCGACGGATGCTGTCGCTGACCGTGCAGGGCAGCGAGCAGCCCAGTCCGCATTTCATGACCGTTACGCTGGGCGGCGAGGACGTCCAGTACCTGGAGCAGTCAGGCTTTGATCAGGCAGGACGTCTGTTCTTCGCCGACCCCGACAACGACGCGACGGCGGTCTTGCTCCCCACCAGCGAGCGGTGGATGCTCCAGCTCACGTTCCAGCGCGGCAAACACCGTCCGCGGGTCAGGACCTACTCGATCCGACGCTTTCGGCCCGACGCGTCGGCGTTCGACATCGAGATCTCCCTCCACGGAGTGGACACGTCCGCCAGTGCGACCACCCCAGGCACCCGATGGGCACTGGCTGCCAAGCCCGGCACCAAGGTCACCTTCCTCGACGAGGGACACAGCTACGCGCCCCCCCGGCGCCGCCTGGCAACTCCTGGTCGGCGACGAGAGCGCCCTTCCGGCGATCCTCGCCATCCTGGAACAATCCGCGGCGAACCTGCCCGCCGAGGTGTTCCTGGAAGTTCCGTCACCCGAGGACATCCGAAGCGACATACAGGCACCACCGGGCACCACCGTCCACTGGCTGCCCCGCACCGACGCGGGCGCGAAACCGGGCGTCCTCGCTCTGGAGGCGGTGAGACAAGCCCGCCTTCCCGAGGGCCGCTTCCACACCTTCACGGCCGGCGAATCCTCACTGGCCACCGGGATCCGCCGCCACCTGGTCAACGAACACGGCGTGGCGAAGTCCGACATCTCCTTCCGCGGCTACTTCAGCTATGGCCGCGCCGGCCTCTGAGATGAGACCGGCTGGTACTTCTGCGGACGACAGCAGCTGCTGCGGCGCATCATCGGGTGGCTCGACACTGTCCGTACCCGCCCTGCAAACCGCGGCCGAGGACGAGGGAACCCTCAACGACACGCCCACTCCTGTCTGCCGCCTCTGGGTTCGGTGAGTCTCGCACCGTCCTGCCGGAACAAGACATTGGGTGACCGTCTGCGGGCAGTGGCGGCGACCGGCCCTGCGACTTCCGTCGCAACAAGACCCCTGGCCTCGTTCCGCTCAGGTGGTCCGGCAGGTCGGGGACCTCAAACGGCCTGTGGCCATCGTCATCGACGGACTTGACGAGGCTCAGTCGGGCGAGGCCGTGCCGATCGCGGCGGACCTGCTGGCCCTCGCTCCGGAAAGGCCCACACCCAGCACGTCCTGACGGCCATCGCCGTCAACATCGAGCGCCTCAGCAGACCGCCACCGGCCGAGGAAGCCCCCACACCCCGCCAGCCGACCGCCTTCCAGAACTACCCCAACCAGCGCGAGATCCCTCGCCTCAAGTCCTGGCAACTGCGGGCAGTTGACCTACCAACACCAAGATCCCCGACAGATCAAGCCTAGTTCGGGGTGCCCGACCTCACGACCCGCACCCCTCCGGCCGGTATGCGCAATTCTCCACCGACCGGCTCGTCTGTGAGCATCTCCTGGCCCCGCGCCGTAATGATCGCCTCGCTGTCCGCGTGGTTGACGAAGAAGGTGAAGGCTTCTTCGTCATTGCGGCGCACAAGCACTTCGAGCCCTTCCGGCATGTCCGCCAGGTCGGAGGGGATCAAAGAACGTGCCACGTCGAGCAGCGCATCGCTGTCAAGTCCGGCCGACACGTAGACCGCACGGCCTCCGCTCCCGAGCGTACGCGACGTGATCGCTGGATGGCCGCTGAGGGGGCCTCCGCTGTAGCGGGCGATCACGTCGGCGTCGCGTACGCGGACGAGTTCGGTCCACTCGGTGCCGGACCAACCGTTGTCGAGGGTGAACGTCTCGCCCTCTTGCAGGGGCCGGAACTCCTCGCACCACACGCCCAGGAGTTCACGGAACGCGCCGGGATATCCGCCAAGCCTCACCTGGTCGTGCTCGTCCACGATCCCCGAGAGGAAGCCGACCACGACCGTCCCGCCGGCCTCGGCGAAAGCACTCACGCGCGCCGCGGTGTCGTCGTCGGTCAGGAAGAGTCCGGGCACCACCAGCACCTCGTGCCCGGTGAAGTCGGACCATGGCGCCAGGACTTCGATGCTCTCGTTCAGCCTCCAGAACGCGTGGTGCCAGTCCCGGACGATGCGTCCGTAGGCGAGGTGGTTGTTCGGCTTGACTCCCTTCATCATCGCCCAGCCCGCCTCGTCGTCGAAGAGGATGCCGACGCGGGCCTGGGGCGTGCGTGAGCCCATGACCGGGGCGAGGCGCTGCAGGTACTCGCCCAGCTTGCACACGTCGCGGTAGAGCTCGGTGTCTTCGCCGGCGTGGGGAACCATCGCCGAGTGGAACTGCTCCGCCCCGGCCCGGGAGGCGCGCCACTGGAAGAACAGGATGCCGTCGGCGCCGTGACCCACGTGGCTCAGGCTGTTGCGGATCATCTCCCCCGGCGCCTTGGCGCGGTTGCGCGGCTGCCAGCTGACGGCACTGGTCGAGTGCTCCATCAGCATCCATGGACGGCGCTGTGTCGTCATCGCCCGCATGCGGTCGCCGGAGAAGGCGACGTCCTGCTCGGGCACCGGGTCGGGTGAGCGCGTGTAGTGGTCGTTCGCCACGATGTCCATGTGGCGTGCCCACCGGGGGTAGTCGACGACGTCGGGCTCGGCGCCCGCCATGAAGTTCGTCGTGACGGGCAGGTCGGGCGTGACGCTCTTGAGCACGTCGCGCTCTGCGAGGTAGTGCGCCAGGAGCTCGTCCGAGGAGAAGCGGTCGAAGTCCAGGACGAGGGACGGATTTTTCGCGTCATTGCCGCGAGGCGGCAGGATGTGCGCGAAGTCACGGTAGGTGTGGCCCCAGAAGGCGGTTCCCCATGCCTTGTTCAGCGCGTCGAGGGATTCGTACTTGTGTCGAAGCCAGTCGCGGAACGCCGCCGCCGACGTGTCGCAGTAGCAGCGGCCGTTGCCTCCGCCCAGCTCGTTGCTGACGTGCCACATGACGACGTGTTCGCGGTGGCCGTAGCGGTCCGCGAGCGCTCGGACCATGCGGAGCGCGTAGGTGCGGAAGACCGGGCTGCTCGGGCACCAGCCGAGCCGGGCGCCAGGCCAGTGCGGCTGCATGTCGTGGTCGACGGGGCGGATCTCGGGGTGTGCCGCCAGCAGCCAGCCCGGGGGCGCGGCCGTCGGTGTGGCGAGGTCGATGGCGATGCCGTTGCTCGCCAGGAGGCCGACGATCTCGTCCATCCACTCCCAGTCGTACTCTCCGTCCGCGACTTCGATGAGGCCCCAGGAGAAGATGCCGAGCGAGACGAGGTTGACCCCCGCCTGTGTCATCAGGCGGACGTCTTCCTTCCATACGTCCCTGTCCCACTGTTCGGGGTTGTAGTCGGCTCCATAGCTCAGCCCGCGTGTGGGCCAGGCGTTGTCGACGTGGGACCAGGTCATCCTTTGACTCCTCCGGCGATGAGGTCGAGGCGCCAGAACCGTTGCAGGAACAGCACCAGGGCAATGAGGGGGACGATCGCGAGCGCGGCGCCGATGATGGCGAGCGTGTACAGCGACGGCGAGCCGGAACCGCGCTCGAGCAGCGAGTTCAACCCCACCGTGAGAGGGAAGGTCCGGGTGTTGGAGAGCATGATGTACGGCAGCAGGAAGTTGTTCCAGATCCCGACGAACTGCAGCAGGAACACCGTCACCATGCCCGGCCCCATGAGGGGGAGCACGACGCTGCGGAAGATCCGCCACTCGCCGGCGCCGTCGATCCGGGCCGCTTCGAGCATCTGCGCCGGGATGGCGCTCGCGGCGTACACCCGGCAGAGATAGATGCCGAACGGGCTGAGGATGCTCGGGAGCAGCACCGACCACTGTGTGCCGGCCAGATGCAGGTCGGACAGCAGCAGGTACTGCGGCACGGCGAGGGTGATGCCCGGGATGAGCAGCCCCGCGAGGATGGCGGCGAAGAAGATCCGGCCGCCTCTGAAGTCGAACTTCGCCAGGGCGTAGCCCGCGGAGGCCGACACGAGCGTCGACAGGGCGCCACCCACGCCCGCGTACAGGAGCGAGTTCAGCGCCCACAGTCCGTAGGCACCGCCGTCGTAGGAGAACAGGTCGCCGAGATTGTCGAGCAGACCGGATCCGGGGGCGAAGGTGAAGGAGTCGAACAGCTCGCCGGGGGCTTTGCTGGCGGCGACGAATACCCAGGCCACGGGGAGGAGGCAGTAGAGCGCACCCGCCACCATGATGAGCGTGGGAACGATTTTGGTTCGTTCGCGCCTCCTCTCGTTGATCGCGCTCATCGCATGCCCCGCCTCGTCGAGATGCGGACCAACGCCAGAACTGCGATCGATACCAGCGCGGTACCGAGGGCGAGGACGATCGACGCCGCCGCCGCGTCATGGAGGTCGTCGAGCGCGAACGCGTCCTGGTAGATGGACATCAGCGGCACCCACGTGTTGGAGATGGTGTTCGTCAGGGGTTTGAGCATCAGCGGCTCGCCGTAGAGCTGGAGGGTGCCCAGCAGTGCGAAGATCGCGGTCAGCAGCAGCGCCGGGCCGACCAGCGGCACCTTGACGCGGAGAGCGATCTGGATCTCGTTGGCCCCGTCCAGGCGCGCCGCCTCGATCAGCTCGTGGGGGATGCTGCGCAACGCCGTGTAGATGACGAGCATGTTGAATCCCGTGCCGCCCCAGACGGAGATGTTGGCGAGCGAGGCGTAGATCCCCCCTTGGCCGAGGAAGGGGATGTCCCCCCAGCCGAGGGACCGAGTGACGTACGAGAACGGGCTCGTCCCCGCCAGGTACATGAACCCCCACATCAGCGCGGCCACGACGCCGGGCACGGCGTAGGGAATGAAGATCGCCGTGCGCCCGAAGCGCCGCAGTTTCACCCCCGGCGCGTCCAGCAGCAGAGCGAACAGCAGCGCGAGGCCCAGGGTCAACGGCACGGCGATGACACCGTAGAGCGCCAGGTGTCGGAGCCCGGCGATCAGTTGGGAGTCGTGGAAGACCGAGACGTAGTTGTCGAACCAGACGAACACCGTGGAGCGGGTGCCGAGGGCGCCACCGCCGGTTCGCCGCTGGGCGTAGAAGCTGGAGCCGAGCGCGTACACCACGGGGATCACCGTGAACACGGTGTACAGCACCATGGCGGGTGCGCTGAACAGGTACGGCGCGATACTCCGACGACGACGGTGACGAGTCGGCGGCGGAGCGGCCGCTGTCGCTGACCCGGTGTCCTTGTCGGCAACGGCTGTGGTGGTCATGCGGATGCCCTCTCTGACGCTCTGCGCTTTCCTTCAGTCCACCGCTCTATCCCTCGCTCACCTTGAACCCCTGCTTCTTCAGGTCCTTCACGACGGCCTTCTGCGTGACGGTCAGAACGTCCGCCCATGAAGTGCCGTTGTGCACGGCCGCGTTCATCGCGTCCGTGAATGCGGTCGCTGCGACGTCCGTGTTCGGGCCCCAGGTCACCGGGCGGGTGTGCTTGGCGATCCCGGCGACGACCTTGTAGTAGTCGGTCTGCTGCGGCATGAGGGCCGGGGGCTTCTGCGCGGTTGCGGCCTTCTGCCCCGACAGTGCGGCGGGATAGCCGTTCTGCACGTTGAGGATCATCTTCGCGCCCGTGTCACTGGCGTTGAGCCACTTCGCGAACTCGGCGGCCTGCTTGGGGTGCTTGGACTTGGAGGTGACGATGACCGAGGAGCCGCCCTGGAAGGAGACGGTCGGGTCGTTCGCGTTCCACCGCGGCAGGGGTGCGAGGGCCCACTTGCCGGCGGTCTTCGGCGCCACGCCGTAGATGACACCGGGCGCCCAGGCGGCGGAGGGCCAGGACAGCATCGTGCCGTTGTTCAGCTTCTGGTTGTACGTCGGTGTGAGGATCGGATCGGCCGCGATCAGCCCGTCCTTGAACATCCCCTGGAAGAAATCCATCACCTTGCGGGAGTTCGCGCCGTCGATGTTGACGGTCCACTTGTCCCCGTGGACCGACCACCAGTCGTCGCCGGCCTGCGCCGCCACGGCGGCGTACCAGCCCCAACCGTCGGTGCTCAGGGAAGCCATCGTGAGCTTGGGGTTCCGGGCCTTGATCCTGGCGGCCGCCTTGCGGTAGTCCTCCCACGTCACAGGCGCCTTGATGCCGTACTTGTCGAAGACGTCCTTGCGGTAGAGCAGCGCCATGGGGCCGACGTCCTGCGGCAGTCCGTACGTCCGGCCGCTGAAGGTCGTCTGCGCCCACGAGCCGCTCGAGTAGTTCTTCCGGACGTCGGAGACGTAGTCGGTGATGTCCAGCGGCGCACCGGCGACGATCATGCGAGGCAGCGCCGTGTTCTCCACCAGCGCGAGATCGGGTGCGTTGCCCGCGCGAATCGCGGCCAGCAGCTTGGCGGACGACTGCTCGCCACCGCCGGCGTCGGTGTGGACCACTTTGATGTCCGGATGCGTGCGGTTGAATTCCTTGACTTCCTGTGCACTTCCGGGCGCCCACGCCCAGTACTGCAGGGTGACCTTCCCGTCAGAGGAGGTGGAGGTGCCCGCGCTGGAACAGGCGGAAGCGAGGAGTGCGGTCGCGGCTGCAGCGGCCACGGCAGCCACGATCGTGCGGAACTTGCTGGTACGCATGAGTCTCCCTTGACTCGGAGCGGACTCGGTCTCTCGCGGCGATGAGCATCACTCGCACCACCAGAGTTTGTCAATGGAGGTGACAAACTCTGGTGCGCCCGTCCGCACGGCAGACGTTTTCCGCCAGCGCAACGAAGGCTTCGGGGTACAGACGACGCCGCAGCGACCGGCGCTCAGCGGTGGTGGAACACCGCGGTCGGCGCAGGAATCGCCCGGCATCGAGACCGGCGACCGGCTGATGACGCCCGGTCCGCAGTGCGCCTGTGCACAAGGGAAGGCCGGTCATGCGGCGAAGAAGTCGTCTGCGCCGCCACGCACGGGAGTGGCCGTCGTAGCAAGCGGCGTCCGGGCAGTCCCGGTCGGCTCAGCGGTCGGCCGCCCGCTGATCGCGGTGACGCCCGGCGCGGCCTGTGCGGTGAGCCGGGAAGCCGGCCGGTCCGGCGGCGCACAGACCGCCGGTGCCGGCAGAGCATGACGGCCGGCGCCGGGATGGCGTCACCGGGCGCAGAGACCGAAGCGGCTTTCCCCGGGGGCGGAGCGGACAGGCGGCGTCGCACACTGCACGCGCGCATCGATGCCCCACGGGCAGGCCGGCGTGCGAAGCCTCCGGCGTTGGCGGACTGTGTGGTCGACACCCCTCTGCCGGAGACTTCACCCGCACCTCAGCACCAACCCCTCGCCCGCCCGAGGCGAGGGGCCACTCACTGGTCGTACTCGGCGAGCCGGCGGTACAGCGCCAGCCCGGCGGCCGCGCGCGCCCATTCGAGGAAGTCGAACACCGTGACCTCGATGACCGGCGAGTCCGGCACGGTGTACACGGAGCGCATCCCCTCGTCGAAGTCCTCGGTACGGGAATCGAGGAGCGACGGGCTGTCCCCCGTCAGGATCACCTTGTCGGGATCAAGCAGATTCAGGATGTGCCCGGCCGCCACGCCGATCCCACGCGCAGCGCGCGCCAGCCGCTCGCACGCCTTCTGCTCCCCCTGCGCGGCTCGGTCGATGACGTCACCGAGCGTCTGCGCGCCGGCGACATCGTTCACGATCGAGGTCGTGGAGCTTTCCGCCCACAAGCAGCCGCGATGTCCCAGGGGGCACCTCGCGCCGTCATGCGCGACCTGGACGTGGGAGAACCTGCCCGCCCTGCCGTGCGCGCCCAGGATGATCTTGCGGTCCACGACCAGTCCGAATCCGATGTCCCGCCCGAGGGAGATGAGGGCCATGCTGTCCTGGCCCTCGGCCAGGCGCGGCCATTGCTCGAACGCCGTGAGGGCGATGATGTCGTCCTCGGCCCATACCGGTATGCCGAACTCCTTCTCCCATTCCGACCGGGTCGCCTCGGGCGCCACGGCCTGGAGGCCGATCCCTTCCGCGGCTCCGTCGATCCGCTCCACTGATCCGCACACGGCCAGAGCGGCCACGCGCAGGCCATCGGCCTTCGCCGCAGCCAGCCAGGTGCGGCATTGCGCGCCGACGACGGCCGGATCCAGTTCGTCGATGTGCTTGCGCCGCTCCCAGACCACCTTGTTGGTCAGATCGATCACCGCGGCGACCAGTTCGCCCGCACGGACATGTACGCCGAGGAAGTGGAAGAGGTCGGTCTTGGCGAGAAGCATGTCGGCCGGCCGTCCCGTGCTGGCCCTCTGTTCCCTGCCGCCTTCGACGATGAGACCGGCAGCCTCGAGATCGCGTGCGATCGCCGTCATCCGCGTACGGGACAGGCCGAGCTCTTTCGCCACCTCGCTCTTGGAGAGCCCACCGTTCCACAGGATGCGGTTGTACGCCGACTGCGTCGTCGGATGCAGCCGTGGCCATCCGGAGTCGGCCCCGGAAGGCGAGGTGGGGTCGTCAGGTGCGCTTGTCATGGATCCATCCAACACACTCTCGGCATCCGCGCGCCATGGCGCGCGCACGCAACACAGGGTTCACCTTCGAGGCCAAGCACTGTCGGCATCGACCACTGCGAGCGTACGGATCGCCGGACGGCCGCGGGATGCTTCGATTCTGACCTCGACCTTGTCGACGACGCGTGGGGGAAAGCGCAGAATCCGCTGGTAGCCGACCGAATGCGCCTCGGCCAGCACCCGATCGCTCCCGTCGGACACCCCGACCACCACCACACGCTCGAGGCGCTGGCCCTGGGTGATGTCCTCACGGATGACCACGGCGCCCACCTCGGTGGGACGGCGGAGGACGAGCGAGGCGGTCGGCTCGGCATCGGACGCCTCCGGGCGCCACACACACGGTGCTGCCGCATCTGCGGCCAGGCGCGTCAGGACGGACCAGTCGGCCACGGACTCGCCCGACCGTGTGCGCGGCGCCCCGGACGACAGCTCGATGTCCGCGTCCAGCACTCCGTTTCGCCACGCCCGGATGCGTTCGCCCAGCCCCGTCAGGGCGGCGACGTCAGGAGCGGCCACACGCCCGCGGGCATCGGGCGGCACGTTGAGCAGCAGGCACGCGTTGCCGCCGACCGCGTCGCACCACAGGTCGAAGAGTTCGTCGGCGGAGCGAACGGAGTCGTCCTCGTTCCGGTGGTAGAACCACCCCGGCCGAATGGACGTGTTCACCTCGGCCGGATACCACACGAGGTCGTCGAGGCGGCCTGCGAGGGCCTCGCGGCTGCCCAGATCCTCTTCGTCGCTTCGGACGAGCCGTGAAAACGCCCCGTCGTCGGCATGTTGCGAACGATCGGCGACGCGTTCGACGTCGCGCAGCGCGGCGGGTACGACGCTCCATTCGTCAGGCCGGGTGTGCCCGGCCTCGTTGCCGCACCACCGAACGTCCGGGCCGCAGACCGAGATCACGGCATCGGGTTGCAGACGCCGTACGACCGCGTAGTAGCGCTCCCAGTCGTACTCCTGGTGCACGCCGTCGGGGCCCTCTCCGTTGGCGCCGTCGAACCAGACCGAGAAGACCTCGCCGTATCCGGACAGCAGCTCCTCCAGCTGACGCACGAAGAAGTCGTCGTACGCCTTCCCCGAGCCGTACGACGCCTCCGTGCGGTCCCACGGCGAGAGGTAGATCCCGAACTTCAGACCATGGCGCCGGGCCGCGTCGGCCGCGAGCCGCACGAGGTCGCCCTTTCCCTCCTGCCACCTGGCGGCGGCGACCGAGTGCGTGGTCACCTGCGAGGGCCAGAGGCAGAAGCCGTCGTGGTGCTTGGCCGTGAGGATGGCACCTGTCATCCCGGCCGCGGCGATCACCGACATCCACTGATCTACATCGAGGTCGGACGGGTCGAACAGGGCCGGGTCCTCGCCGCCCAGACCCCACTCGCGATCCGTCATCGTGTTCATGCCGAAGTGGATGAAGGCGTAGAACTCCATCGACTGCCACGCCACCTGTCGCGCGCTGGGCCTCACCGTTGTCAGGGCCCGCATCTCGTCGATGGCGCCGGCGGTATCGGGAGAGGGCAGGATGTCATCGGTCATGCGAGTCGTCCCGTTCGTAGTTGGCGCTGCGTTTGTCACCTAGGTTTACAAACTGAGACCCTATCCTTCTGCCGAACTGTTGGTCCATACGGCCTCCACGCTCGGACCGGCACGTCACAGTCACGAGGACCGGTACAGGCGGTACGGGTTCCGGATCGGCGCCCGGCGTCGCCGGACGCGACACCGGCACGTGACGGCGCACGGCGCAAGGCAGCCAGGGCGCGGGCGGCCACGGTCCTGCGGGACCTCCTCCTGCCCCCGGTCAGAGACGCGCGTGACCCAGCGGACGAGGCCGAAGGCCTCCTCGCCGGCCAGCGACCGCCACAGCAGGGCGCGACTGCAGAACTCCGGACGAGCGCTCGCGGTCGCGTACCAGGAGAAGACCGCGCTCACCTCCGGCGCACCGCGGCACGACGCCGGCACCGGTCCGCGCCTTTCAGGCACGCGCCCGGCCCGGCCCGGCGCGCACACGCCACCTCGACCCGGAAGCACGTGGCGCCGAACCGGGCCGCGGAACGGAAGGGCGAGGTCGCCGGAGCGGACGAGACGGCCGCGAAGACCGGGCAGGCCCAGCCGCTCACGATCACCAGGGCGGTCCGCGGCCTCACCGCGGCGACCCAACGCGGCGGCGCTCCAGGGACTTGGGCAGTGCGCCAGGCCCGTACGCTCCCCGGTCTCGCGGCCGCTGACGAGTGGATGGTCACCGAGGACGACGACCGCGATGCCGGCCCGAGCAGCGGTGACCTTGTCTGAATCCCCTCGGCAGCTGACACGGACGCCATGGAGTGTGGTTCTCGCCTGAAAGTCCGGCGTTGAAGCGCTTCGACTCTGCCTCACCGCTCCAGCAGACACTGCCAACCGTCGACGGAGAAGGAAGTCTGTCTATGCTGAGGCCTTGCTTTGCGCGAAACACATCATTACCTTCCCCAGCTTAGTGAAGCGCTTCGACTCCCCCGTGCCCGAGGACGCCTCGGTGGCGGCCCTGTACTCCGACCAGGTCACCGCACAGCACGCACCCACGCTGACGCACCGGCCCTCCCGGGCGCCGACCATGACGGCGCGTCAGGTCACTGTCCGCAGCATCCGACTTCCCCGGCCCGAGGAACCCTCATGACAACGCGCGGCATCACCGACCGCCTGGGCGGTCTCGCCTTCGGCGGGGACTACAACCCCGAGCAGTGGGACGCGACGGTCTGGGAGGAGGACGACACGCTCATGCAGCGGGCCAGGGTCAACCTGGCCACCATGGGCGTCTTCTCCTGGGCCCTGCTCGAACCCGAGGAAGGGCGCTACGACTTCGCCTGGCTCGACGCCCACATCGACCGCCTGCACGCAGGCGGCATAGCCGTCGACCTCGCCACCCCCACCGCCTCACCACCCCCCTGGTTCACCCTGGCCCACCCCGACGCCCTGGCCGTCAGGCCTGACGGCACCCGCCTCACCCATGGCAGCCGCGACACCTACTGCCTCACCGCGCCCGCCTACCGCAGCGCGGCCCGACGGATGGCCGCCGCCCTGGCCGAGCGGTACGGCGACCACGCCGCCCTCGCCCTGTGGCACGTGCACAACGAGTACGGCACGCTGTGCTGGTGTGATCACACGGCCACGGCCTTCCGCGTGTGGCTGCGCGCCCGGCACGGCTCGCTGGACGCCCTCAACCAGGCGTGGGGAACGGCCTTTTGGAGCCAGCGCTACACCTCCTGGGAGCAAGTACTGCCGCCCCGCGCGACGCAGTGGCACAGGAATCCGGGCCAGGACCTGGACTTCCGACGGTTCTGGTCCAGCGAGATCATCTCCGCCTTCCGCGAGCAGCGCGACGCGATCCGCAGGCACAGCGACCGGCCGGTGACCACCAACCTGATGCTGCCCGCCTACCAGAACGTGGACCTCTGGGCCTTCGCCCGCGAACTCGACGTCGTCACGTCCGACCAGTATCCGAGCGCACCCGGCCTGGACGCCGCGGCCGACGCCGCCTTCCACGCCGACCGCACCCGTTCCCTGGCCGGCGGCCGCCCCTGGCTGCTGATGGAACAGGGCACCAACACCGTCTACGACGGCGACCGCGTGCTCGGCAAGGAGCCCGGGGAGATCCTGCGGCACACCCTCGGCCACATCGCGCGCGGTTCGGAGGGCGCCCTGTTCTTCCAGTGGCGGCAGTCCCGGGCCGGCGCCGAGACCTGGCACTCGGCGATGGTCCCGCACGCCGGACCCGACAGCCGGATCTTCCGCGAGGTCACGCAGACCGGCGAGGCGGTCGCCCGGCTCGCCGAACTGGCGGGGTCGACGGTCACCGCGCCGGTGGCCGTGCTGCACGACCCCGATGCCTGGTGGGCGCTCGGCGTGGACGGTCTGCCCTCCGCCGGCCTCGACTACCACGCGGCACTCCTGCGGGCTCACCGGGCGCTGTGGGACGCGGGCATCACCGTGGACTTCGCCCACCCGGAGCACGAGTTGAGCCGCTACCGGCTCGTCATCGCCCCCGCCCTCTTCCTTCTTACCGACGCGGGCGCGGAGAACCTGCGCCGCTACGTCGCCGACGGCGGGACCCTCCTCGTCCAGCACGCGAGCGGATACGTCGACGAACGCATGCACGCCCGGCTGGGCGGGTATCCCGCCGCACCGCTGCGCGAGGCGCTGGGCATCCGGGTCGAGGAGTACCGGCCGCTGCGTCAGGACGAGCGGATCGCCCTGTCGGACGGCTCGCACGGAACCGTCTGGAGCGAGTCCCTGCGGACCGAAGGCGCGCGGACACTCGCCACCTACACCCACGGCATGCTCACGGACAGCCCGGCACTCACCCGCCACCGCCACGGCGCCGGGGAAGGCTGGTACCTGTCCACCCGCCTGGACGACGCGGACTACGGCGCGCTGGTCGAGCGCCTGCTGAAGGAAGCCGGCGTCCAGCCGGAGCTGCCCGGTCTGCCGGCCGGCGTCGAAGCCGTCACCCGCCACGCGCCCGACGGCCGGAGCTGGCACGTCCTGATCAACCACGGCGCCACCGCCGTGCCCCTGCCGGACCCCGCCCTCGACCTCGTGACCGGCACGCTCGCACACGAGGTGCCGCCCGGCGGCGGCGCGGTACTGCGCAGGTCGTGACCGCCCGAACGGCCGTTCCATGAGCCGCACGACGAAAGGACAGAAGGGGTGCCCCTCCAGCAGCAGGCCGCCCGCGCGGCCAACCCCGTGCTCCCCGGCTTCCACCCCGATCCCAGCGTCTGCCGTGTGGGCGACGACTACCACCTCTCCGGCTCCAGCTTCGAGTGCTTCCCCGGCGTACCCACAGCCGCGGCCTGGCGCACTGGACCCAGATCGGGCAACGCCCTGGACCGGCCGGAGCAACTGCGCCGCCGGCCCCCATGCCGCCCTCCGGCGGGATCTACGCCCTCACCCCGCGCCACCACGACGGCCTCTTCTGGCTGATCGTCACCAACGCGGCCGAGGACGCCGGCAACCTGATCGTCACCGTGACCGACCCGGCCGGGCCCTGGTCGGATCCCGTACGGGTGCCGGGTGTTCCCGGCATCGACCCGGACCTGGCCCGGGCAGACGTACGGAACACCGCACACGCTGTGGTCCGGCACGCCCGGCGTCAAAGCCCCGGAAGCACCGCACCTGTAGCCAGTCGGCGACCACTGGTACCTGCTCATCGTCGAGGGCGGCACCGAGCGCGGCCACGGCGGGTTCATCGCCCGCAGCCGCACGCCCAACGGACCCTACGAGCCGTGCCCGGCCAACCCGGTCCTCACCCAGCACCGACCACCCCGTGCAGAACACCGGCCACGCGGACCTGGGCCGGGCTCCCGACGGCTCCTGTGGACGGTCTTCCTCGGCGTGCGGCCGCACGGCGGCACGCCCGGCGGGCACGTGCTCCGGCGGGAGACCTTCCTGGCCCAGCCGACCTGGGGGGACGGCTGGCCGGTCGTCGGTGAGGTCGCCCTGGACCCGCCCGCACCGCCGTGCCGCTCGCCCCCGGCCCCGGCCCCGGCCGACGAGCACCGGGAATGACTTCGAGTCGAGCGAACTGCGGCCGTCCTGGATCTCCGTGCGAGACCGCTCTCCCGGTCACTGCACCACCGAGGAGCGCCCCGGCTGGCTGACGCTCCACGCGCGGGGCGACTGCCTGGACGAGCCCGACGTCGTCCTCACCGGCCGGCGCCAGCGGCACCCGTCGTGCCGGGCGCGCACCCTGGTCGATCCCTCCGCCGGACGCGGCGGCCTCGCCGTACGGATGCCGGGGTCATGCGGGCGGTCGCGGGTGCGCGGTCGTGTTCAGGCCGTCCAGGAGCATGTCGAGGCCGGTGATGAACTGGTCGCGATCGGCATGGTCGCGCAGGTAGTGGGTGGTGCGCGTCAGGAAGGGATAGTCGGCCGGGTCGAGTTCTTCCCAGCGTTGGGCGGTCCGGGCGAGGAAGTCGTCGCGGCTGACGCTCGGGTCGTGGGTGGTGCGCGGGGCGATGATCTGGGCGCTGACGCCGGTGATGTAGTAGGAGATCGCGGTGGAGACCTCGAAATGCCGTTCGGCCGGCAGCCCGGTTCGTGCGACCAGGGTGCCGATGCGGTCGAGCAGGCGCAGCGCGTTCGCCAGCGTGGGCGGTGCGGAGACGTGGGTCGCCGCCCACGGGTGCCGGTCAAGTGCGTCGAAGACGGCGACGGCAAGCGCGCGCAACCCGGAGCCGGCCTCTTCCTCAAGGCGCGGGTGCGCGGCGAAGGCCTGGCCGAGCACCTGATCGGCGGCCAGGGCGACCAGCTCGTCCTTGTTCGACACGTGCCAATACAGCGCGCCGACACCGGTGTTCAGCTCTTTGGCCAGCAGCCTGAAGGTGAGCCCCCGCTCGCCCAGCTCGTCCAGCAGTGAGACGGCCGCGCCGACGATCAGTTCTTGTGAAAGGGCGCCGGCACGTCCCCCGGCGGGTGCTCTTCCTCGCGTCCGCATGACCTCATTTTGACACACCCTGGACCGGTGTTCCATATTGCTAATGGAACGCCGGTCCATATGGACGTCGGGAATGTGCCCGACGCTGCGCCGTGCGGAAACGAGGAAGCCCATGAACACCCACCACCATCCGATCGCCATCGTCGGCGCCGGCCTCGGCGGCCTGACTCTCGCCCGAGTCCTGCACGTCCACGGCATCCCGGCGACGGTCTACGAGGCCGATCCTTCGGAGGACTCCCGCACGCAGGGCGGCCAACTCGACATCCACGAGGCCGACGGGCAGCGCGCGCTCGCCGACGCCGGCCTCACCGAGGAGTTCCGCGCCATCATCCACGAGGGCGCCGAGGCGTCGCGCGTACTCGACCAGGACGGCAAGCTGCTGTTCGAGGCCCCGGACGACGGCACAGGGCGGCGTCCCGAAGTACTCCGCGGAGACCTGCGCCGCATCCTGCTCGACTCCCTGCCCGACCAGACGGTCCAGTGGGGGCACAAGGCCACCGGTGTCCGGCCCCTCGGCGACGGCCGACACGAGCTGGCCTTCACCGACGGCACGACCGTGACCACCGGTCTTCTCGTCGGCGCCGACGGCGCCTGGTCGAAGGTCCGCCCCCTGCTCTCCGACGCCGAACCCCGGTACACCGGCACGACATTCATCGACATCTACCTGTACGACGCCGACGAGCGGCACCCCGCGGCGGCCGAGGCGGTCGGTGCCGGCGCGATGTACGCCCTGGCCCCGGGCAAGGGGATCATCGCGCACCGCGAGGCGGGGAACATCCTGCACACGTACGTCGAGCTGAACCGCTCCGCCGAGTGGATCGCCGCCATCGACTTCACTGACGCCGCCGCCGCGACCGCCCGGATCGCGGCCGAGTTCGACGGCTGGGCCCCGGAGCTCACCGCGTTGATCACCGACGGCGAGACCGCTCCGGTCGCCCGCCCCATCCACACGCTCCCGGACGGACACCGCTGGGAGCGCGTGCCCGGGGTGACGCTCCTCGGCGACGCCGCCCACCTGATGCCGCCGTCCGGTGACGGCGCAAACCTGGCGATGTTCGACGGCGCCGAACTCGGCAAGGCGATCGCCGCTCACCCCGACGATGTCGAGGCGGCCCTCACCGCCTACGAAGAGGCGCTGTTCCTGCGTACCGAGCCCTTCTACGCCGAGGCGCACGACATGCTGAACCTCATGATCGGCGACAACGCACCGTCCGGATTCCTCGACTTCTTCACCGCCGCCGACCAGGCCGAATGACATCAACACCGGCAGCCGACCCACAGCAGACGAAGAAGAGGCCAGCTTGAGCACGTACGAGACCGATGACGGCACGGGCTGGGCGCCGACGTGGACCCAGGCCATGACCGACTTCCGCGGTGAGGATGACGAGCCGCCCTTCGACGATGTCACCGTCCGCATGACCGTGCCCGCGAGCATCGGCGGCGGCCGCGTCCGGCTGGAGCTGTCCAACCACTTCGGGGACGGCGCCGTCCGGATCGCACGAGGCGCCATCGGAGTCCGCGGACGGTTCGTCGAGGTCTCCCTCGACGGGCAGTCAACGATCGAGATCCCGGCCGGCACATCGCGGTGGACCGACCCGGTCGACCTGACCGTCAGCCACGGCGACGAGATCGTCGTCGATCTGTATCTGCCCGAGTCCACGCCCTACACGTCAGCGAACGGATTCACGTTCGACCGGTCCCTGCCGGGCGACTTCACGGGATCACGCGCGTTCCCGCTCGAAGGATCGAGGCCGGTGCAGGCCGACGAAGCGCGCGCATTCCCTGCCACCAACACCGGCACCGGACCCGAGCCAGACGGGACCGGCTGGTCCCTGCCTCCGGGAGGTCCTTTCCTGCGCACCATCGAGGTGGCCGGAGCCGAGGCGAAGGCGGTGGTCGTATGCCTCGGGGCATCCAGCACGGCAATGGGGTGGCCGCAGTACACCGCAGCCCTGCTTCCCGCTGATGCCAGGATCGCCGTCGTCAACCGAGGAATCGCAGGAAACCGCATCCGACTCGACGCACCATCGGCGACTCCCTCATGGGGCCGGGCCGGGTTGTCCCGGTTCGATGAGGACGTGCTCGGAACCCACGGCGTCACGCACCTGGTGATCGCCTACAACAGCAACGACTGGAGCCTTCCCGGCCGAGTGACGCCGCTGGACGAGATGCCGACCCTCGCCCAGCTCATCGACGGTTACCGAGAGCTCATCGATCGCGCCCGGACGGCAGGGCTCACCGTCCTTCTCACCACCGTCACACCGCTTGCCCCGGATCTCGCGGGCGACACCGGCCGAGAAGACTTCCGCCTTGCGGTCAACGAGTGGATCCGCACATCCGGGCACGCATTCGTCGACTTCGACGCAGCGATCCGCTCCAAAGTCAACCCTTCCCTCCTCGAAGACACATACGCCGCCCCCGACCACACCCATCCCAATGCCAACGGGTCGAAGCGCCTCGCACAGGTGATGGCTGAAGCCCTGACCCGGTTGCAGATCTAAGCCGACTCCGAGTCGGGGATCCTGGAGTTCTCCAGTGCGGCAGTATGGTCGATGGGCATGCACGGGTGTTTCCGCCGACCGATGCAGCCGCCGAGGCGCCCGTTGTCCCTTCACCCCCGTTCCGGTCAGCAGGTCCCGTCTCTGACTGCCCAGGTCGCGCGGGCGAGCAATCCGGGTCGCACCACGGCGATGAGGGTGCGGGCCGGCTGGACGGGCTGTGGTGCGACGAGGACTTCGCCAACTGGAACCGGGACTGAGTGGACCGCACCTCCGGCCCTCGTATCCAGCCCCGCGGCAGATCACGATGCAGAACCACCACCGTGACGCCGCAGGGCACCTGCGCTGGCGCACCGCCGAGCAGGAAGACAGCCCCGGTCTGCCGCCCTTACCTCGGCCCGCTACGCACGGCACGGACACACCGTCAGCTGCAGAGGGTTCACCGCTCAGCTGACCGAGACCTGCGCTCCCGACGACCCCAACGTGATCACGGACGTGGCCACCACCGCGGCCACCACCCACGACAGCCAGGTCCTGCCCGGCATCCACACCCGCCTGGCCCGCCGCGGACTGCTCCGAGCACCAGGACCGATCGGCATGACCACCGCACACATCTCCCTCGCCGTCGCACTTTCACTGATCTTCTTCTCCTTCGGACTGGCGAAGATCGCCGCCGTTCCGTTCATGCGTCAGGCAGCTGCGCACCTCGGCATGTCACTGACCCTTGATCGCGTCATCGGCGCACTGGAGGTCGCCGGAGCCGCTGATCTGCTGCTCGGTTTGGCCTTGGCTCCGCTCGGCATGGCCGCCGCTGCCGGGCTGACTGTGCTCATGATGGCTGCCGCGGTGGTGCACCTGCGCCACGGTGAGCCGCCCGTGCGAGCCGCGCCCGCCGCCGTACTGGCCCCGACGGCGATGGCATGTGCCGGAGTGGCGATCGCCGCCGGCTGACCGCCCCGCCCGGAGTGTGCCACCGCATCGAGCGGGAGGCGGCTGATGCCCGATGGTTCACGAGTCTCCTGCTCGGCTTATCGGCGACTTGTCGCGAACCGCGCAGCAACCCGGATCCCGTCCGCATGACGTCGAAGCACGTCGCCGAGCATGTCGTCGACGTGCTGAGCGGCTGGGTCACGGCGTCGAGCCGAGACAGGTCGATCCGCCGGCCGGCTCGGCACGGTACACCGCTCACAGCGCCGCTGCGGGCCTTCGGGCTCGGTCAGGGTGCCGTTGTGAACACCCCGCAACGCAAGACCGTCTGGGCCGAGTTGAGCGAGAAGAGCACGCCGACCCCTCGGGGCCACCGTCCCGTCCGTCTCGTAGTCGGCGCGGGATGGGCTGAACCCTGAGGGCGTGGGTGTGCGGCCGGGTCGGCGGACAGTGGGTCGCTCCCCCGGCCAAGGGGCGTGCAACCGTCCGTCGGCACCGACGAGCAGGGAAGCACCGGCAGTTCTGATGATTTCATCGATTTAATTCCGGCGTAACCCTTGACCCTTCATTCCATCAAGGTTGAGTATTTCATCACCACGGCGCTGTTGCACGGACGCCACCCGTTCTCGTGCAACGGGTGGGGAGCGAGCACCATCCAGGCTGCGCTCCCGCCAGCTGTCCATGGACGCGCCCGCCCCACACGAGCGCACCACCCTGCCTCCGCTCCCTCACAGCTCCTTCAGGAGGGCTCCTCATGTCCATGCGTACGGAGATCCCCGTCTACCACCCGGATCTGTACTCGGCCTCGGCCATCCGCGACACCTATCCGCACTACGCCGCGTTGCGTGCACTCGGCCCCGTGGTGCACCTGAGCAAGCACAAGATCTACGCCCTGCCGCGCTACGCCGAGTGCAGGCAAGTACTTCTGGACGACGACACCTTCGTCTCCTCCAGCGGCGTCGCCCTCAACCCCGTCGCCAACCGTATAGGCCAGGGCACCACGCTCTTCAGCGACGGCCAGGACCACGCTCGCCGCCGCTCTCTCCTCGCCCACCGCCTAACTCCCCGGGCGCTGCGCACGATGAAAGACACCATCGACCAGCAGGCCACCGCCGTTGTCGAGGACGCGGTGGCCCGCCGGACGGTCGATGCCGTCGAGGTCGCCACGGCGCTGCCGATGTCCGTTGTCCCCGACCTGGTCGGCTGGCCCCGTCAGGGCCGTGAGCACCTGCTGCGCTGGGCCGGCGCCACCTTCGACGCCCTGGGCCCGCTCAACTGCCAGGCGGCCCGCACACTTCCCTCCTCCCTCGGCATGCTGCGCTACGCGCGCGGTGTCGTGCGCGACCGGTCGGTGTTGGACGGCAGCATGGGCCACGACCTGCTGCGCGCCGCCGACGAGGGCAGGATCATGCCCGCTGAGTGCGTCACCATGTTGATCGACTACCTGGCGCCCTCCCTGGACACCACCATCAGCGCCATCTCAAGTGCCCTGTATCTGTTCGCCACCCACCCCGAACAGTGGCGCTTGCTGAAGGCGAACCCGGACCTCATCCCGAAGGCGGTCAACGAGGTCGTCCGCTACGAATCCCCGATCCGGGCCTTCTCCCGGACTGCCGCCCACGACACGGAACTCGCCGGCACACCGCTCCCCAAGGGCTCCCGGGTGCTTGTCCTTTACGGCTCCGCCAACCGCGACCCGCTGGAGTGGGACGACCCGGACACCTTCGACATCCGCCGCGACGCCGCCCGCCAACTCGGCTTCGGACAGGGCACCCACGGCTGCGCCGGCCAGGGCCTGGCCCGCATGGAGACCTCCGCGATCCTGCGCGCCTTGGTCGACCGCATCGACCGCATCGAGGTGACCGGCCCACCCGAGTGGGCCCTGAACAACGTCATCCACCGCCTTGAGCGCCTGCCGCTCGAACTCATCGCCTGAACCGCCGCTCACCCGTTCGAGGACAGCTGAGGACAGCACCATGAAGATCTCCGTCGACTATCCACGCTGCGAGGGCCACGGCCTGTGCGCCGACCAGGCCCCTGACGTCTTCAGCCTGGACGACGACGCCGAACTCACCTACCGCTACGAGGGCAGCGACGTCCCCGACGAGTGGCAGCCCGCCGCTCGCGCGGCCGTCAACGCCTGCCCGGTCGCCGCCCTGCGAGTCCTGCAGTGAGCGCACCGCGCTCGGTGCTCATCGCCGGCGAGTCACTCGCCGGCATCACCGCCGCCCGCCACCTGCGCACCCTCGGCTACGCCGGACCGGTCATCCTTGTCGGTGCCGAGGAGCACGGCGCGTACTCCCGCCCGCCCCTGTCGAAAGTGGTTCTCAAGGACCCATCCGCCGACCAGGCCCTGGGCCTTACGCTCGACGGCCTTGACGCCGACGTCATCCGCTCGCCAGCCGTCGCCGCGGACACCCGCCAGCACATCGTCACCACTGCCGACGGCCGCCAGATCGGCTATGACGCGCTGATCATCGCCACCGGTGCGGACGCCCGCCGGCTCGCCGCCCCTGGGCAGCGGGGCGAACTCGTCCTGCGCACCCTGGATGACGCCCGCCTGCTCCGCGCCCGCCTGGCAAACGCGGGTTCGGCGATCGTGGTCGGCGCCGGTTTCCTGGGCATGGAGGTGGCCAGCGCCTGCGCCGCCCGCGGTATCCCGGTGACCGTCGTGGACGCCGACCCGCCGCTGCGACGCATCCTCGGCGACTACCTGTCCGCCGAGATCACCGCACGTGCCGCCAGACACGGCATCCGCTTCGTACAGTCGACCGGCTTCGCCACCCTGACCGGTGACCCCGTCAACGGCGTGGCGCTCCCGGACGGCACCCAACTCACCGCGGACCTGGTGGTCACCTGTGCCGGAGAAGCACCATGCGTCGGCTGGCTGACCGGGACCGGCCTCGCCGGCCGCCTCGGCGTCGGCATCGACCATGCCTGCGCCACCACCGTGCCCGGCGTGTTCGCCGCCGGTGACGTCACCTACCTCCGTGGCCACGGCACACAGCCCGACCGGCGTGCGCCCTACTGGTCCAACGCCGTCGCCCAGGGCAGGATCGCGGCGGCCTCGGCGCTCGGTCTTTCTCCGCCGGGATCGGCGCAGGACGACTACTTCTGGACCGAGGTCACCGCACTCACCGTCAAGATCGTCGGCCGTCTGCCGCTCCTCGGTGAACCGACCACGACGCAGGGCAGCGTAGCCGACGGACGCGCGGTACTGACCTGGAGCCATGCTGACGGAACGTCGACGGTGGTCGCCTACGGACTGCGCAAACCGGTCGCAGCGCTACGGGCCTTGGCCGCCACGTCGTTGCCGCCGCCACCGTGACGCTGACATGTGAGCCTCGTGACGTCGACTGCCAGAAGATGCCCGGAGAAGGCCCGGCCCGTCGCCCGGCAGCGGCCGGGCCGGGCCGGGCCGTTACGTCGGCTTCAGGCGAGGTCCGTAGAAGACGTTGCGCCGTGAGCGGGGTTACCAGCGACGCCCACTCGGCGAAGGCGGCAGCCGACGCGTCCACTTCAGCGCGCACGTCCTCGGGTCCGGCTGCTCGCGACCCTGGCGTACGGCTCGCTGGTCCGGGGATCGATGTCGGCGGTGGTCCGCCCGGAGACGGCCGGGGCGTACTTGCCGCCGTGCAGAAGGTCACGGCCAGGTGGCACGAGGTCAACTCCTCTTACTGCTCGGGTCGGTGCGTATCCTGCCGGTCAGGCGCCAATCATGTTGAAACCGCCGTCGGCGTTGAGGTAGACGCCGGTCATGTGGGCGGCGTCGTCGGTGGCGAGAAAGAGGGCGGTGCCCGCGAGTTCGGCGGGCCCCGGGATACGGCCCATCGGCGTCTTGGCGATCATCTCCTCACGCCGGCCGGACTTCCAGTCCGCGCGACTGAGGAGCATCTCGGTCTCGATGAAGCCGGGGGCAAAGGTGTTGACCCGCACCGTCGGCGCGAACGCCTGGGCGTAGGACTTGGTGATGCCAAGGATGCCGTACTTCGCGGCGGCGTACTGCGGGGCGCGGGCGCTGCCGCGCACGATCACGGTGGAGCCGATGTTGACGATCGCGCCGTGGCCCTGCTCCAGCATGCGGGAACCGAACTCGTGGACGCACAGCATCGTTCCCTTGATGTCCACGGCGAGGACGTGGTCGATGGACTCCTCGGTGAGCTCCCGCCAGGACATCTGCTCGCCCGCCACGTCACCGACGTTGTTGACCAGCACGTCCAGGCCTGCGAAACGGCCGAACACCTCCTCGGCCATGCGGATGACGTCGGCGTGGACGGCGATGTCGCCCTGCACCGTGAAGGCCTCGCCGCCGACCTCCCTGATGCGGGCGACCGTTTTATCCGCTCCGGCCGCGGAACTGCGGTAGTGGACGGCCACCCGGGCGCCCTCATGGGCGGCACGGACAGCAATCTCGGCGCCGTAGCCGGTGCCGGCACCGGTGACCAGGACCGAGCGGCCTTCGAAGCGGCGGGGAATGTTCTGCTCTGTCATGGGAGGTCCCTTCAGGGGTGTACGGCCGTGAAGCGCTGGCGGATCTCTCCGATGTCCTCGATACGGCTGAT
>NZ_JBTWMV010000037.1:0-70627 GCF_054850255.1 Streptomyces sp. 7R007
CGCCTGTCCGCACCACCCCCCGCCATACGACCGTCACGGCCGTCACGGCCGTCACGACGAGGACACCGCCACCTGTGAACGCACACTCCGCCGAGGACCGATACGACCAGTCCTTCCACGACTGGCTGCACCACCTGTACGACGCGCTGGACTTCCCCGACCCCGCCGACCCGCCCGCATGGGTGCGGCAGATCTTCGAAACGAACGGCGGCCTTCCGGCGGACGCCTTCGCCCAACTGGCGTTCGCCCACCGCGTGCAGGACATCAAGGAGGCCTTCGCGCGCGTCGCCGCCACGGCCCACGCCCGCACGGGCATCGAGATCCCACTCCACTTCGAGATCGAGGAACCCTCGGACGAGTTCCCGGTCGGCCTGGCGTCCTTCGCGGGCTCGCCCATCTGGGCCGCCGAGCCGCCGAAGGTCTACGTCGATGTCGCCGAGGCCATCCAGACCCACCTCGCCGACCGCCACCGCACGGTCTGGCCCCTCTGCCCGGACCATCGCACAGGCACCCATCCGAAACTCGTCTCGGGACAGGCGGTGTGGTGGTGCCCGGCCGGCAGCCACGACAGCGAGCCCATCAGCTGACGCGGGCGGTGGCGTAGTGCCTGGTCAGGTCTGTTGATCCTGCGGGGCGTTGAGCCCCTGGCGGCTATGTCGTGCCCCTGCTCACGCGGCGCAGCTGCTGGGTCTTCTCGCGTGCCTCCCGCTCGGCCCGGGACACGGCGTCGGCTGCGGACCGGCTGTGCTCCTCGGCTTGGTGCTGGTCGCTCTCGGCCTGCCGGCACTCCGCGCGGGCCTGCGCCAGTTGCTCCTCTACGGCGGACACCCGCCGGCGTGCCTGCTCCGTGCGCTCGCGTGCCCCGTGCAGTGCGGCATCGGCCTCCGCCCGCCGTGCCCGCTCTTCACCCAGGCGCTGTTCGGCCGCCTCGGCCGCATCCCGCGCCCGGGCCAGTTGCTCCTGACGGGCGCGACGCCGCTCGGCGAGTTCGTCCTCGGCCCGCACCGCCTTCGCCGGCGCCCGGCGGCCCCGGGTGCCCGGCCCTTCGACCGCCGGTGCGGTAGCGGGGGAAAAGTCCGTCGGCGGGGTGAGGGCGTCGACCAGGCGCCCGCCCTCCCACTGCCGGGCCGCGTCCTCATCGGTGAGCACGGCGCGCAGGGTCGCTTCGAGGTCCTGCCGCACCGGCGGCGACAGCCGGTGCCCGGCCTCACCGGCGAGCTGGGCGCCCTGCTGCGACAGGGCCGCTACGACACGGCGCCGCTGCGCGGACAGTTCCTTGAGTCCCTCGGCGTCCAAGGTCTGATAGGCCTCGCGCAGCGCCCGTCCCAGGTGCAGGAACTGCCGGCTCTCCTCGGGCTGGGAGCGCAGCAGCAGGTTCGCCGCCCAGGCCGCGAGGGTGGGGCGACGCGCGGCGTGGATCGTGCGGGCATCGTCCGGGCGCCCGGCTGTCCTCGCGGCAGCAGCGAGCGTCTCGCGCCGGGCGACGAAGTCGGACGGCGGCGTGGTGTACAGCTCGTCGAGGACGGCTTCCACATCGTCCCCCGCGCCGTCCTGGCGGCCTTTGCGCGCGCTCAGCGTCTCCACACCTCCGTCCTGTGCAGGCCGTGCCGGACGCCCGATCGTCGAGGCACGCTGTTGCGGCGACCCGCCCCGAATCACCGGCGGGCGACAACTCGGCGCTTCGACATGACATCAGCCTCACGCCCACCTCACCGCCCCGCATCCCGACCGACACGCGAAGTGTGCCGCCTCTGGCCGGTGACGCCCGCCCACGGTGGCAGCGCGGGAACCCGCGTCCTTGAGATCGGCCCTACCGGGTAGTCGGGCACCACCCCCTCCGCGCTCCCGCGGAGGCAGCGGTGTCGAGGACAAGAGGTGGGCATGCCCGACGGACCCGACGGAAGAGAGCCCGGCGTGCCGGACCGGCTGCGGCGGACGGCTGCCGAGGTGTTCGGCTGGCCCGAGCTGCGGCCGGGCCAGCTCACCGCCATGGAGGCGGTCGTGCGCGGGCGTGACGCCCTGGCGGTCATGCCGACCGGGGCCGGGAAGTCGGCCGTGTACCAGGTGGCCGGGCTGCTGCTGCCCGGGCCCACCGTCGTGGTCTCCCCGCTCATCGCGCTCCAGCGGGACCAGATCGCCGGCCTGCTCGGCCACCGGCGCGCCCCGGACGCCGTCGCCGTCAATTCCGCCCAGTCGGCCGGAGAGACGAAGGCCGCCTGGGAGGCGGTGCGGCACGGGGACGCCGAGTTCCTGTTCCTCTCGCCCGAGCAGCTGACGAAGGACGAGGTGGTCGAGCGGCTGACCTCGACCGAGCCGTCCCTATTCGTCGTCGACGAGGCCCAGTGCGTCTCCGCCTGGGGCCACGACTTCCGTCCGGACTACCTGCGCCTGGCCCAGGTGATCGGGCGGCTGGGCAGGCCCGCGGTCCTCGCCCTGACGGCCACGGCCGCGCCACCCGTGCGCGAGGAGATCGTGCAGCGGCTGGGCATGGACGGTCCGGCTGTGGTCGTGGCCGGGTTCGACCGGCCGAACATCGCCTTGGAGGTGCGGCGCTTCCAGCAGGACGCGGACAAGCGCCGGGCCGTGGTGGAGCGGGCCGCCGCGGAGGCCAAGCCGGGCATCGTCTACACCGCCACCCGCCGGGACGCCGAGGACTACGCGGCCGACCTCGCCGAGCTGGGCCTGGCGGCCACCGCCTACCACGCCGGTCTGGCGGCCGGTGAGCGGTCCCGGGTGCACGACGCCTTCCTGGCCGGCGAGACCGACGTCGTGGTCGCCACCTCCGCCTTCGGCATGGGCATCGACAAGGAGGACGTACGGTTCGTGCTCCACGCGTCCGTACCCGGCTCGCTGGACGCCTACTACCAGGAGATCGGGCGGGCCGGCCGTGACGGCGCGCCCGCGGTCGCCGTCCTGCACTACCGGCCCGAGGACAAGGCGTGCAGCACCTGTTCGCCACGCGCACCCCCGACGAGGCGACCCTCGGCCGGGTCGCGGAACGCATCCACGCGCACGAGGGCCCCCTCTCGCTGGAGGACCTCGCCGAGCGGACGGAGCTGACGCACCGAAGGGTGACGGCGGCGGTCAACCTCCTGGAACTGGCGGCAGCCGTGCGCACCGACTCCGGCGGACGGGTACACCCCGTTTGCGGCGTCACGGCCCAGGACGCCACCGCCCGCGCGGCGGAGGAGGCCCGCGCACGCGGCCGGCTGGAGCAGTCCAGGCTGGAGATGGTGCTGGGGTACGCCGAGGCGACGGGCTGCCGCCGGCGTTTCCTGCTCGGTTACTTCGGTGAGCCGTACGAGGCGCCGTGCGGCAACGGCGACGGGTGCGGACCCGCCACGTCCGCCGAGGACACGGTCGTCGACGGGGTGGGGGACGCGGAGGAGACCCCGTCGGCGCACCCGGCGGCCGCGTCCTATCCGGCGGGCGCCCAGGTCCGGCACAGGGAGTGGGGCGACGGAACGGTGATGAGCGAGGAGGGCGACCGCATCACCGTGCTGTTCGACTCCATGGGATACAGAACGCTGTCCCTGGCCGCGATCGCCGACCAGGAACTGCTCACGGCACGCGGCTCCGGAGGAGAGCATGGACGATCCCGCTGACGACGCCGTAGATCTGCACTTCATCGGCAACGCGACCGTACTGCTGCGCTACGGCGACCTGACCCTGCTCACCGATCCCAACTTCCTGCACCGGGGGCAGTACGCCCACCTCGGATACGGACTTCTCAGCCGCCGTCTGACGGAACCGGCCCTGGACGTCCGCGACCTGCCCCGCCTGGACGGCGTCGTCCTGTCGCATCTGCACGGCGACCACTGGGACCGCCACGCCCGCAGGCACCTGGACCACACGGTGCCGGTGCTGACCACGCCGCACGCCGCGCGCCGGCTGCGGGTCCTGCAGGGTTTCCGGTGTACGGCGGGCCTGCGGACCTGGCGGGGGCTCACCCTCCGGCACGGCGACGCGCAGGTCCGGGTGACCGCGCTGCCGGGACGGCACGCCGGACACCGCGTACTGCGCGGTCTGCTGCCCCCGGTGATGGGCAGCATGCTGGAGTTCGGCCCCGTGGGCCGCCCGCCCCGGCTGCGGCTGTACGTCTCCGGCGACACCCTGGTGTACGACGGCCTGGACGAGATCGCCCGCCGTTTCCCGGCCGCCGACCTGGCCGTACTGCACCTGGGCGGCACCCGTCTGCCCGGCGGGTTCGTGGTCACCATGGACGGCGCGCAGGGGGCAGAGCTGGCCCGGCGCCTCGATCCGCGGCTGATCCTTCCCGTGCACTACCACGACTACACGGTGCTGCGGTCCCCACTGGACGCGTTCCTCGCCGAGGTGGAGTCGGCCGGGCTCACCGAACGTCTCGTGCACTGCCGCCACGGGCAGCGCGCGCGGATCACCGCGACCGCGGGGGCCGTACGGGCCGTACCGGAGGTGCGGTAACGGCTGCTTCCGGCACTGGTCACCGGGGACCGGCTGTGACCGCTCGGTGGTTCACGTCTCCCCGAGATGCCGTTGCAGCCAGTCCCCCGCGGCCCGGCGGAACAGTCGCCGGTTGTCCGCGCGCAGGAACTCGTGGCCCTCGTCGCGCAGGACGAGGAGCTCGGCGGGGATGCCACGTTCCCGCGCGGCCCGCACGAACTGTTCGGACTCCCCCGGCGGGACGTTGGTGTCGTGTTCGCCGTGGACGGCCAGCAGCGGCACCCGCAGGGCGTCGACGCGGCTCATCGGCGACAGGGCGCGCAGCAGGGCGCGGTCGCGCTCGGGATGGCCGTACTTGTGGGCGGCCGACTCCGCGATCCAGGGCTCCGTGCCCGCGAAGAAGGTCAGGAAGTCGGACATGCCGCAGACGGCGACGCCGGTGCGGAACAGGTCCGGGTGCCACACGAGCGAGGCGAAGGTCAGATAGCCGCCGTAGGAGCGTCCCATGACCGCCAGCCGGGTGGGGTCGGCCAGGCCGGCCGTGACGAGGTGGCCCGCGCAGTCCGCGACGTCGTCGAGGGCGGCGAAGCGGCCCTCGCCCAGGTCGGCGTCGACGTACGACCTGCCGTGCCCCGAGGAACCGCGGACGTCGGGGGCGAAGACGTCCAGGCCGCGGCCGAGCAGCTCGTGGTAGAGCGGGTTGAACACGGGGCGTTCCTGCTCCTCGGGACCGCCGTGCAGGTGGATGACACACGGTGCCGGTTCGCCCGGGGCGCGTCCCGGCGCCCGGTGGTACCAGCCGCTCAGGCGCAGACCGTCGCGCGCCACCGGCCGCAGGAGGACGGGGCGCACGGCTGGGCGGCCGGGCGGGACGGTGTCCTCGTCACGGGCGGTCCACGGCGTGCGCAGCAGGGAGATCCCCTCGTGGGCCCACCACACTCCGGGGCGGCGCAGGGAGCCGGACAGCGCGAGCAGCAGTCGCCCCGGTCCCGCGGCGGCGACCCGGGTGACGACCTCGTGCGGCAGGGGGACGGGCCGTGCCGGCCCGGTGGTGTCCGGGACGGGGCGCGCGGAGAAGGTCTCGACCGTTTCGAGTTCGCTGACGCCTTGGACGTTCCACGTCAGCACGGCCGTGCGGCCGTCGTGGGCCAGGGACAGCAGTTCCAGATCGCTGCCGTCGCGTTCGGCCACCACGGCCCGCCCGCAGGGCGTGCCGTCGGCGTCGAGGACGAGGGCGAACAGCGCCGCGTGCTCGCGGTCGGCGTCGCTGCGCAGCCACAGCGTGCGCCCGTCGGGAGAGAACCGGCCGATCCACGGATCACCGTCGGCGACCGGCACGGTGGCGGTCGTCGTCGCGTCGTCCAGGCGCCGGACGACCGCCTCCCTGCGTCCGCGCGGTCCACGCAGCAGCAGTGCCAGGGAGCCGTCGGGGCTGAGGTCGCACACACGCAAGGTGGCGGCGTTCGTCTCCGTGGCCAGCAGCACGGGGGACATCAGGCCGTCGGGATCGACCAGGTAGGCCGACAGTCCGCCACCGGCCCGGGCGGTGGGTGAAGCGAGGGGGCCGGCCGATGTGCCGTGCCCGGCCGTCACGGACCCGACGCCGTCCGTGGCCGCGCCCAGGAGCGCCGCGTGGGGCGGGCCGCCGTTGCCGCGGGCGGCTGGTGCCGCGAGGGTGACCGCGACGCCCGATCCGTCGTGCGCCCAGCTGCCGAGGTGGGCGGAGGTGTCCGGGTCGGCGCCGGCCAGAATGTGCCGGCCGGTGCCGTCGGGCCGTACGCACAGCACCCGGGTGTGCTCGCCGCCGCCGGGTGCCGTGGTGTAGGCGATCCAGCGGCCGTCCGGTGACCAGGACACCTCGGTCACCGGGTCCGGGGAGGCGTCCAGCAGCCGGACTTCCTCGCCGTCCACGGGACCGGCCCACAGCTGCGGAACGCCGCCCCGGTCGCAGATGAAGGCCGCCTGGGCGCCGTCGGGATCGGCGGAGGGGTACCAGCAGCCGTGGGCGTGCAGCCGGGTGACGGCGTCGCGGGGCCCTGCCGCCTCGGGCAGCTGCACCTGGACCGGGGCGGCGCCGGGGACACCCGGCGCCCCCGGCGCGGTGGGTGCGGACGGCCCGCCGGTCACTGGATTCCGTGCGTCTGCAGCCATATCTCCAGCAGAGCCACCTGCCACAGGGCGTTGGCTCCACGCCTGGTCCGGTGCTCGTCCGGCGCCGCCAGCAGCTCGGCCACGTACGACTCCTGGAACAGCCCGCGCTTCTTGGCCTCGGGCGCCTCAAGCGCCTCGCGCACCCGCTCCAGGACGGGGCCCGCCATCTGCCTGATGGCCGGGACGGGGAAGTACCCCTTGGGCCGGTCGACGACGTCCCTGGGCAGCAGCTTGCGGCCCGCCTCCTTCAGTACGCCCTTGCCGTCGTCGGCGAGTTTCAGTTCCGGGGGGCAGGCCGCGGCCAGCTCCACCAGCTCGTGGTCGAGGAAGGGCACGCGTGCCTCCAGGCCCCAGGCCATGGTCATGTTGTCGACCCGCTTCACCGGGTCGTCGACGAGCATTACGTGCGTGTCCAGCCGCAGCGCGGCGTCCAGGGCGGTCTGCGCCCCGGGGACCGCCATGTGCTCCCGGACGAAACGGCCCGAGACGTCGTCCGCGGGCAGCATGCCGGGCTGCAGGACGCGGGCGAGGTCGGCGTGCGGGCGGTCGAAGTAGACCTCGGCGTACCGGTCGGGTTCCTCCTCCCGCGCCACCTCGGCGAGCTGCGGGTACCAGTGGTAGCCGGCGAACACCTCGTCCGCGCCCTGCCCGCTCTGCACCACCTTCACCTCGCGGGAGACCTGCTCGGACAGCAGGTGGAAGGCGACGACGTCATGGCTGATCATCGGTTCGCTCATCGCGGCGACGGTGTCGTCCAGGGCTGTCGACACCCGCTGCGAGGGAACCATCATCCGGCGGTGGTCGGTGCCGAACTCGCGGGCCACCAGGTCCGAGTACCGGAACTCGTCGCCCTTCTCCCCGCCCTCGGACTCGAAGCCGACGCTGAACGTCTTCAGGTCCCGCTGCCCCTCCTCGGCCAGCAACGCCACGATCAGGCTGGAGTCCAGGCCGCCGGAGAGCAGGACGCCGACGGGCACGTCGGAGACCATCCGGCGGCGCACGGCCGTGCGCAGGGCCTCCAGCACCGCGTCCCGCCACTCGTCGGGGCCCATGTCCGCGTACTCGGCCCGGCGCGTGTACGACGGCTGCCAGTACCGGTGGTCGTGATGGGTGCCGTCCGGTTCGACGGTCCGCACGGTGGCCGGCGGCAGCTTGCGCACACCGTTGAGGACGGTGCGCGGCGCCGCGACCGTGGCGTGCCAGGTCAGGTACTGGTGGACGGCCACCGGATCGAGGGTGGTGTCGACGTCGCCGGCGGCGAGCAGGGCGGGCAGTGAGGAGGCGAACCGCAGCCGGCCCGGCGCGGGCGCCAGATACAGGGGCTTGATGCCGAGGCGGTCGCGGGCCAGTACGAGGCGACCGGTGCGGTGCTCGACGAGGGCGAAGGCGAACATGCCGTGGAAGTGTTCGACACACGCGGTGCCCCACTGCCGGTAGGCCTTGAGCACCACCTCGGTGTCGGACGTCGAGACGAAACGGTGGCCGAGGCCGCGCAGCTCGTCGCGCAGCTGCCGGTAGTTGTAGACACAGCCGTTGAAGACGCCGGTGACCTCGCCGCCGGTGTCGGTCATCGGCTGCGCTCCGAGGTCCGACAGATCGATGATCTTCAGTCGCCGGTGGCCCAGCGCCACCGCGTCCCGGCTCCAGATCCCGTGCCCGTCGGGTCCGCGGGCGGCGAGCCGGTCGCTCATGCGCTCGACGGCCGCGAGATCGGGCCGCCGGCCGTCGAAGCGGATCTCCCCGCTCAGGCCGCACACAGCACGCCACCTCCCTCCCGGGTCTCGTCGGCCGTGAGCCGGTACGGGATCTCCGGGCCGCGCCTGCCGGTCGCGGCCCGGACGGTATCGCTGGGCATGGGGAATCCTCCCTGGGATGTCGGAAAAGGGTCGAACGCAGTGGCGCGGGTCAGCCCGCGAGGGCCTCCGGGGCTCCGGAGGTGGTCGAAGTGCCCGCCGGACCCGTCGCGGAGGACGGGGACTTCCCGCGGCCGTGCGGCAGCGGCCGGCGGTTCCAGCGCTCGCCGCGGGTCTCGGCGATCAGCATGTCGGCACAGGCCAGCAGGTCCTCTTCCCGGGCCGTGCGCCGCATACGCCGGGCGGCGCTGCCTTCTGCCAGGGCCTGCCTGGTCAGCGCGTTGACGGTCGACCAGTCGCCGTGTGCTTCGAGCGCGGGACGCAGCCGGGACAGCAGCGTGCGCACGACGCGTGCCGCGGGTGCCTCCTGCCTGGTCTCGGGGTCCACCAGCGTGCCCTCCAGGCCGGATCGCGCGGCGCGCCAGGAGGCCCCGCGCAGCCATTCGTGGTGGCCGTCGCACACCACCGCACCGGCCGCGCGACGCTCACGGGCGTCGGTCACCAGGGCACGGAACAGTCCGGCGAGGAGCACGACGGTCTCGACGCGGGGGCAGGCGTCGCAGATGCGCAGTTCCAGCGTGGGCAGGTGGGCGGACGGCCGTACGTCGTGGTAGATCATCCCCGCGTCGCTGATGATGCCGGCCCGGACGAGTTCGTCGACGGCGGCGTCGTACTCGGCCGCGCCGGCGTAGCAGCCCACCGGGCCCGCGGTGGGCCAGCGCTGCCACACCAGCGTGCGCCAGCTGGCGTAGCCGGTGTCGGAGCCCTGCCAGAACGGGGAACTCGCGCTCAGCGCCAGCAGCACGGGCAGCCAGGGCGAGATCGCGCACATCACGCCCACGGCCGTGTCGCGGTCGGGTACGTCCACGTGGATCTGGGCGCCGCAGATGAGCTGCTCGTCGGCCACCTGACGGTACTCCTCGACCATGTGGCGGTAGCGCGCGTCGGCGGTGGGGTGGCCGGAGAAGGCGGGCGCCAGGGGTGCGGTGCCCGCGGCGACGACCGCCAGTCCCAGCGAGGAGACGGCCGCGTCCAGCCGCCGTCTGGTCCGGGAGAGGTCGGTGTACAGGCTGTCCAGCGAGGCGTGCACCCCGCTGTTGGACTCCACGGTGGACTGGTGGAGTTCCGCGGTGAAGCCCCGCTGGGGAAGCCTGCGCAGCACCTGGTCGGCGCGCGGTACCAGTAGTCCGCTCTCCACCTCCAGGATGTGGAACTCCTCCTCCACCCCGATGCATACGTTCACGACACTCCTTGAAGGTCTTGCCCGGACTCCGCGCGTCATGGACAGGGCGCCCTCGGCGGGCGGCGCGGCAGCTGTACTGACGATCTCCAAGTGCCCAAAGCGGCGATGACTAAGCGCCACCCCGCGCGCGTCTGATACGGAGACGTCACAGATGAGCGGCCAAGCATCAGGGTCGACGCGCAAGGTCGGACGTTGCAGACGACGGCAGGCGGGAACACCCGTGTGCATGGTTGCCGCACCGATACCCCGAGGGACGTGCCATGACGGCTGACGAGACCCAGGCGACACGCCTTGTGACGCAGGCCGCCGCGGACGCTCCCCCCGCGGCACTGCCGCAGCGCCTGTGCACCGCGCTCGTGACGGCGCTGGGAGCGGACGGGGCCACACTGTCGCTGCTCACCGACACGCCCGCCCGCCAGCTGCTCAGCGCTTCCGACGCCACCGCGCTGCGGCTGGAGGAGATCCAGTTCACCGTGCTGGAGGGGCCGTGCATCAGCGCCGCGACGAGCGGAGAGCCGGTGATCGTCGACGACCTGGGCGACGTCGCCGGAGCCTGGCCGCTGTTCGTCGCGACCATGCGGGAGCAACTGCCGCAGGTGACGGCCGTACACGCCTTCCCGCTGTACTTCGGCGACTACGTCCTGGGATCGGTGGACCTGCTCGCGGTGCGGCCCGGCGCGCTCGGGCCGGACACGGTGGAGCGGGCGCCGCAGGTGGTCGACGCCCTGGCGGCCGCCCTGATGCCGGCCCGCACCCGGTGGTTCCCCGGCCGGGAGGCGCCGGTGTGGGAACCGGAGGCGACGGTCCGCGCGCACTGGTTCGACATCCACCGGGCCGTCGACGTCGTCGCCGCGGCCCGGCAGGTGGCCCCCGAGGACGCCCTGGCTCTCCTGCGCGCCGAGGCGTTCCGCTCCGGCCAGACGCTGGCCGAGATCACCGCGAGCATCCTCGGTCAACGGCCTCAGGCGGACTGAGGTCCGGCCTCCTCCACACCGCGCGCCTCGGCTCCTCCTGGCCGGCCGCGTGTGGGGTGGGGCGTGGAAGGGGTACACGAGCCGGAGCGTGCGAGCCTCGGCCTGTCGCTGCTCCTCGTCTCGGCTGCTGCTCCTCGCCCGTCACCCGACATCACTCTCGGCGAAAGGGTCTGTCATGACCGAGCGGTCCGAACCCGGTCCCCAGGACGAGCGGGACCGGCGCAGCACGGCGGACGACGAGGTGGAGACGCCCGGAGGCGGCGACCCCGCTGGAACCGAACCAACGCAGGCGGAAGACGGCCGCCCGGCGCCGGAGGAGGACGAGAGCGAGGACGCGGACGTGGACGTGGACGCGGAACAACAGCACAGCAAGGAGTGGGAAGCCGGCTGGTCCGGTCCCTGACGACGCGGGACCACCAGCGCGCCGTACGCCAGTCGCAGTGCGTCCGACCCGGCCGGCGGTCGGCGAACCGCGCAAGTCGACGCACCGCATCACAGGCTCTTACCGGGATTCAGGATGCCCCGGGGGTCGAAGGTGTTCTTGAGGCGTCGCTGCAACGCGTGAGCGGTGGGGCCCAGTTCGTCGGCCAGCCACTGCCGCTTCAGCAGTCCCACTCCGTGCTCGCCGGTGAGTGTCCCGCCGAGCCGGAGTGCGAGTGCGAAGATCTCGCCGGCCGCCTCCCAGGCGGCGTCGGGCAGTCGGTCCAGGGAGGGGTCGACCACAATGATCGGGTGCAGGTTGCCGTCCGCCGCGTGCGCGATGGTGAAGACAGGCACACCGTGGCGCGCGGAGACGGCCCGGATCTCCCGCACGGCCTCCGCCAGCCGGGAGCGCGGCACCGCGATGTCCTCGATCAGCGGACGGCCCAGTCGCTCCAGCGCGGGCAGTGCGAGGCGGCGTGCGGCCAGCAGCGTCTCGGCCTCCTCCGGGTCCTCGGTGCTCTCCACCCGCGAGGCCAGCGGTGCCAGCACCCGCGCGATCGCCGCCGCCTCGGCCGCCGCACCCGCACCGTCGCACTGCACGACCAGCAAGGCCGCGCCGCGCTCCCGCAGGGCCGGATCGACGGCTTGCAGCACCGGCCCGTCCACCAGCTCGGCCAGCGCGGGTACGACCCCGGCCCGGGCGATGGCGTACGAGGCCTCGGCTGCGGTCTCGAACGAGTCGAACCAGGCCGCGAGCGTCGCCGTCGCCACCGGGACCGGCCGCAGCCGCACCGTCGCCGAGGTGATCACGGCGAGGGTTCCCTCGGAGCCGGTGAGCAGCGCGGTGAGGTCGTAGCCGGTGACGCCCTTGACGGTACGCCGGCCGGTGGCGATGACCGTGCCGTCGGCGAGGACGGCCTCCAGGCCCAGCACGCTGTCCCGCGTCACCCCGTACTTGGCGCACCGCAGGCCGCCCGCGTTGGTCGCGATGTTCCCCCCGATCGTGGACAGGGCCGCGCTCGCGGGGTCGGGCGCGTACCGCAGGCCATGCGCGCCGGCCGCCCGGTCCAACTCGGCTGTGATCACTCCTGGTTCGACGACGGCGAGCTGATCCTCCGCCGACAGTTCGAGGATGCGGTTCATCTGGGACAGGTCCAGCACGAGCATGCCGTCGCCCGCCGTCGCCCCGCCCGACAGCCCGGTGCCCGCGCCGCGAGGGACCACCGGCACGCCCAAGGCGTGCGCGTGCCGCAGGGTGACGGTCACGTCCTCGGTGCGTCCGGCGCGCACGAGCGCGAGGGGCTCGCCGCTCGACGGGGTGCCCGAGCGGTCGGTGGCGTGCGCGGCCAGCGCGGCCGGGTCGGTGATCAGCCGGTCGGGCGGCAGGTCGCGGGCCAGCAGGCCCAGGAACTGCGCTGACACGGTCGTTTCCGGTGCTGCTGTCACGGGTTCAGGGCCCTCGTTCCGATCGCGAGCAGGGATGTGTCCTCTTGGGGCGCGTGCACGGGCGCGCACTGGATGTCGCGGAAGTGCCGCTCCAGGGGGTTGCCCCGGGCCAGCCCCGGATTGCCGAGCAGCCGCAGGGCCAGCTCGACCGCCCGCACACCGTGCCGGTCCGCCACGACACGGGCGCCCAGGGCCTGTTCGGGGGTGTACGAGGTGTCGCCGGCGTCCAGCTTCGCCGCCCCGTCGAACACCAGCTGCTCGGCGGCGGCCAGCAGTACTTCGATCTCCCCGGCGGTCCGCCGGAAGCGTTCCGTACGGGCGACCGCGTGACCGAGGTTGGTGGGGACGCGTGCGTGGGCGAAGGTGTGGAGGAAGGTCTGTGCGGCCCGGGCAACGCCCAAGTAGAGGGCGGCGAGAGGCAAATGGAGGGCGGCGCCCGATCGGTTGTCCTGCTCGGCGGCCGGTCCGTACGGCCCGATCCCGATGACGTGCTCGTAGGGCACCTCGACCGCGCGAAACGTCACGTCGTGGCTGCCGCTGGCGCGCAGTCCCAACTGGTCCCAGCGACCGGTGACTTCGATGCCCGGTGAGTCGCCGGGCACCAGGAAGGTGCCCACGCGCGGCTCCGCCTCGTCGGTGCTCGCCCACACCAGGAACCAGTCCAGCCCGTCGGCGCCCGTCACGAACCGCTTGGTGCCGCTGATCGCCCATCCGCCGGCGGTCCGCCGGGCCCGCGTCGCGGGCAGCCCGCCACGGGCGGGAGAGCCCAACTCGGGCTCCACGCGGGCGTGGTTGACGAGAACGGGCCGCGCCAGCGACTCCTTGGCCACACGCGCGTACAGTTCCTCGGGCCAGTGCGGCCGCACGGCCTGCCGGGCGTGCGTGTTCAGCGTCATCGCCGCGATCAGCGCCACCGACGGGTCGCCCTGTCCCAGCGTGTGCAGGATGCGGGCGCTGTCCTCGACGCCGGCACCCGGGCCGCCGTACTGCTTGCCGAGCGTGGCGGTGAGCAGCCCGGCCTCGTGCGCGATCCGCAGGGACTCGGCGGGGAAGGTGCCGGACCGGTCGTGTTCGGGGGCCAGTTCGGCGATGCGGGCGATGACGGTCCGGTCGTTCACAGGGCCTTCTTCAGGTCGGCGTTGAGTGCGGTGGTCCAGAACGACCTCACCTGAAGGTGTTCCTTGAGGGCGCCGAGTTCGGTGAAGGCGTCGGCGACCTGCTGCTGGGAGGCGATCGCGTCGTCGCCCACCACACGCGCCCGGGTGGGCCGCTGCTTCTGCTGGGCCACCAGGTCGCTGTGCGCCTGCGCGACCGGCTGGTGCGTGTTCGCCGAGATCACCTTGGCGAAGGCGGCCTCATGCCCGTCACGGACGTAGGCGTACGCCTTGGTGATCCGCGCGATCAGGTCGGCGATCGCCGCCTTCCGCGCGGGGCTCTTCAGCACGCTGTCCCGCGCCGACCACAGGAAGTTGCCCGACAGGATGTCCGCGCCCGAGCCGACGGTGCGGGCGCCCTGCTGGTGGGCGGTGATGATCGAGGTGCCGTAGGAGGCGAAGGCGTCGATGCCGCCGCCGTTGAGGGCGGCGAGGCCGTCGTTGGGCAGGAGCGGTTTGGCGTCGACGTCGGACCACTTCAGGCCCGCCCGCTTGAGCAATTCGTAGAGGAAGTAGTGGGCGGTGGTGTTCTGGACGTAGCCGACCTTCTTGCCCTTCAGGCCGGCGATGTCGGTCACCTTGGAGCCCTTGGCGACGACGACCTCCTGGTTGAGGGTCGAGCCGCGCTGGACGACGACGACCTTGAAGTTCGGCTTGCCGTCGGCCGCCGCGAAGACCGGTGGGATCTCGCTGGAGGAGGCGACGTCGAGCGCTCCGGCGCGGATGGCCTGAAGCTGCTGGTCGCCGCCCTGGAACAGGCTCCACTTCACCTTGTACGGGGTGTCGTCGAGGCGGGCGAACTTCAGGACCGCCTCTTCGGTCTTCCAGCCGGTGGCGCCGACGGTGAGGGTGACGGATTCGGGCGAGGAGTCGGCCTTGGCGTTGCCTGCGCAGGCGGCCGCGAACGGCAGCAGCAGGGCGAGGGCGGCGGCGGACGTGCGCAGGGTACGGCGGAACAACACGGAGTCTCCATCAGGGTGTTCGCCATCAGGCGTGGGGCGGGTCAGGCAGCCTGGGAGGTCGTCGCTCGGTGGGCGAGTTCCTGGCGGACCAGTGGCAGGACGTGACGGGCGTAGTCGATGGCGTCGTTGAGCGGGTCGTAGCCGCGGATGGAGAGCAGGTCGCAGCCGATGTCGACGTAGTCCAGCAGCGCCTTGGCGACCGTCTCCGGGGAGCCGACCAGGGCGGTCGACGCGCCCGCGGCGTTGGTGGCGGCCGCGGGCGCGGTCCACAGGCAGCGGTCGTGGACCTCGCCCCGCTCGGCGATGTCGAGGAGGCGCTGGGAGCCGACGTTGGCGGGACGGCCGGTGGTGCGGTAGTGGCGCAGCAACTCGGTGTTCCTCGCCTGGTCCTTGAGAGCGCCGAGCGTGCGGTGGGCCTTTTCCCAGGCCAGTTCGTCGGTGGGCGCGATGATCGGGCGGAACGACACCCAGATACCGGGGTGAGGGCGCCCGGCGGCATCCGCGACGGCGTTCACCGCGGCGATCTGCTCGGCCGTCTCCTTCAGCGGTTCGCCCCACAGCCCGAAGATGTCGCCCTGCTGCCCGCCGACCCGGTAGGCGTCCTGAGAGGAGCCGCCCACCGAGATCGGCACCAGCCCGTTGACCGGTTTCACATCGGAGTAGTAGCCCTCGAACCTGAAGTACGTGCCCTCGTGCGAGACGGGTCCGTCGGCCTGCCACACCTTCCTCAGGATCTGGATGTACTCGTCCGAACGCTCGTAGCGCTGTGCCTTGTTGAGATAGTCGCCCTCGCGGCGCTGCTCCTCGTCGCTGCCGCCGGAGATGATGTGCAGGGTGAGCCGGCCGTCGCTGATCCGGTCGAGGGTGGCCAGGGCGCGGGCCGCATGGGTCGGGAAGATCACGCCGGGGCGGTGGGCGAGGATCGGGCGGATCCGCTCGGTGTGCGTGGCGACGAACTGCGCGACCTGGAAGGCGTCCGGCGAGGCGGAGTGGTAGGCGACCAGGGTGTGGTCGAAGCCGCCGTCGTCGAGGGCCCGGGCGTACCTGCGCAGATGGTCGACGTCGAGGCCGGTCCGGCTGGAGGCGGCCGGGCCCGAGGCTCCGGCGTCGGTGTGGACGGCGCTGATGAACTCGACAGGCATGAAGAGGCTCCTACTTGAGAAGGGACGTGTCGGAGGACTTGGCCACGTCGACGTTCGGGTCGAGTACGCCGATGCTGTGCATCAGGTCGGCCACGCCCTGCACGGTCTTGTTCACCTGCGGGGTGATCGGCAGGACTTGGCCGTACGCGGCCGAGGCGAGGGTCTTGGCGACGGTGGCGTCGGCGCCGTTGTGTTCCTCGATGGCCTTGGCGTAGGCGTCCTTGTGGGTGCTGGTCCACTCGAGGGCCGTACCGAGGCGCTTGAGGAAGTCGGCCAGGGCCGCCTTCTTCGACGCGTCGGCGAGGGCCTTGCCGGAGGCGTTGACGTATCCGATGCCGCTGACCCGGCCGTCACCGCCGTCGATCAGGAGCCTGCCGCCCTGCTCCAGGCCCACGGCCTGGTAGACGCCGAAGGTCGCCCATATCTTGATCTTCCCGGAGGAGAAGGCGGCCTGCGCGTCGGTCGGCAGCAGGTACTGGACCTTGACGTCGTGGTAGCTGAGGCCGTTCTGCTTGAGGACGTTGGCCAGCAGGTACTCCGAGACGCTGCCCTTGGCCGAGGACACCACGACCTTCTGGCCCTTGAGGTCCTTGACGCTGTCGATGCCGGAGTCCTTGCGGACGACGATGCCGACATGGGTGCCGTCGTTCTTCAGCGCGGCGATGTTCTTGACCTTCACCCCGCCGCTGAGCGCCTGCAGCGCCGGCAGGTCGGCCGAGAACCCGGTGTCGGCGGCGCCCGCCTGCACGGCCTGGTAGAGCGGGGCCGCGCCTTCGAACTCTGCCCACTTGACCTTGTACGGGGCGTCCTTGAGCGCGTCGGAGGCGGTGACGATCGTCTGGAGCGTCTTGGCCTGGTCGCCGATGGTGAGGGTGACCTGCTTCGAGGAGGAGGCGTCCGCCGAGGTGTCCGCGCCGCAGGCGGTCAACGCCACCAGGGCGGAGAGGCTCAGCGTGGCGGCGGCGATGGTGCGGGTCACGAGGGGGTTCCTTCCAGCGTGTGGGTCACGCCCAGCCAGCTCAGGAGGCGGGCGCGCAGGGTCACGAACTCGGGGGCGGTCAGGTCACGGGGGCGCGGCAGTTCAACGGTGAGCTCGTGCGCGATGCGGCCCTGGTCCATCACCAGGACACGGTCGGCGAGCAGCAGCGCCTCCTCCACGTCATGGGTGACCAGGAGGATCGCGCAGCCGTGCAGACGCCACAGCTCGGCGACGAGCTGCTGCACCCTGCCGCGGGTCAGTGCGTCCAGGGCCCCGAACGGCTCGTCCAGGAGCAGCAGTTCGGGTTCGCGCACCAGGGCGCGGGCGAGGGAGACACGCTGTGCCTGGCCGCCGGAGAGGGTCTTGGGCCAGACGGCGGCGCGTTCACCGATGCCGACCTCGTCGAGCGCCTTGACCGCGAGTGCCTTGTCGGGGCGCCCGGGCAGGCCGAGGACGACATTGCGCCACACCTTCAGCCAGGGCAGCAACCGCGGCGACTGGAAGGCGGCACTGCGCCGCGCGGGCACGGTCACTTCGCCGCCGATCTCGTCGTCCAGGCCGGCGAGGATCCGCAGCAGCGTCGACTTCCCACAGCCGCTGTGCCCGAGCAGGGCCACGAACTCGCCCTCGCGGATGTCGAGATCGAGGTCGTGCAGGACGGTGTTGCCGTCGAAGGCCCGCGAAAGGCCCCTGATCTCCACGCTGTTGGGCATCTCTACGCCTCACCCTCGAAGTTGGCCCGCCAGGTCAGCAGGCGCCGCGACAGGAGCCGCACGGCGAAGTCGCAGGCCAGGCCCAGCAGCGCGTACACGACGAGGCACAGCACGATGACGTCCGTGCGGAAGTACTGCTGGGCGTTGCTCATCAGATAACCCAGGCCCTGATCGGCGTTGATCTGCTCGGCGAAGACCAGCGCCAGCCACGCCGTCGACAGCGCGTACCGGAGTCCCACGAGGGCGCCGGGCAGGGCACTCGGCAGGATCACGTACTTGATCAGACCGAACCGGCCCAGGCCCATCATCCGTGCCGCCTCGACGAGTTGAGCGTCGGTGGAGCGGATGCCGCCGTAGATGTTGAAGTACAGCGGGTAGGTCACGCCGAGCGCGACCAGCGCGATCTTCGGGGTCTCCTCGATGCCGAACCAGACGATGAAGAGCGGGATCAGGCCCACCCACGGGATCGCCCGGAACATGCCCATCGAGGAGTCGATGACGTCCTCGCCGAGCCGGAACAGGCCGGCGAGGAGAGACAGGCTCAGCGCGACGGTCGCACCGATCGCGAAGCCGATGGCGGCCCGGCGGCCCGACGCGGCGATGGCGTGGGGCAGTTCACCGTCCTTCGTCAGCTCGACCGCCTGGCGTACGACGTCCACCGGGGAGGCCAGCACGGACTCGGGCAGCAGCCCGGTGGCCGAAGCCAGGAACCACAACAGCACCAGGCCGACCGGTCCGGCCGACCGGCGGACGGAACGGGGGAGGGTGAGGCGGCGGCCGGTCCTTCGGGTGCCGCGGAGGGTGACGCGGGCGGACTGCTCGGGGACCTCGGGGAGGTCCGGTTGCGGCAGCACCGCCTGGGCGAGCGGTTTCGTCGTCATACGGGTCCCTTCAGCGGGTCAGGAGGGCGACGGACCGGTCGCGGCCGGTCGGGCGGGGTCGGCGGACCAGGCGGACCAGGAGCCGGGGAAGAGGACCGCCTCGAAACCGGCGATCTCCAGCGCGGCGATCTGGTGGGCGGCGGTGACGCCCGAACCGCAGTAGACGCCGATGCGCGTGGATTCGGTCGCGCCCGACTCCTCGAACCGCTTGCGCAGTTCGTCGGCGGGCAGGAAGGTGCCGTCGCCTGCGAGGTTCTCCCCCGTGGGCGCGGACACCGCGCCCGGGATGTGCCCGGCCCGGGGGTCCACGGGCTCCACGTCGCCCCGGTAGCGCTCGGCCGCCCTCGCGTCCAACAGCAGTCCGCCGGCGGCGAGTTCGGCAGCACCGTCGGCATCGGTGACGGGCAGGCCGCCCGCGCGCAGGACGACGTCGCCGGGCTGGGGTTCGGCGGGGACACCGGTCTCCAACGGCAGGCCCGCCGAGCGCCAGGCCCCCAACGCACCGTCGAGCAGCCGGACGTCCGCGACGCCGGCGTACCGCAGCAGCCACCAGGCCCGGGCGGCGGCCGTGTTGCCCGCGTCGTCGTACACGACCACCGGCCGCCCCTCACGCAGGCCCCACCTTCTCGCCGCCGCCTGGAAGTCGGCGAGGTCGGGAAGGGGATGCCGCCCGCCCCGCGGGGTCGGCGGCGCGGCCAGCTCGCGGTCGAGGTCGACGTAGACCGCGCCTGGAATGTGGCCGTCGGCGAAGTGGTCGCGGCCGTGCGGGTCGCCCAGGGCCCAGCGGACGTCGAGCACGAGCGGAGGAATGCCGGAGGCGAGCCGCTCACGCAGTTCGGAGACGGTGACGGTGACGCTCACGTCAGATCCCCTCGGCGATCGCGGGCAGCTCGGCCGACAGGCGCAGCCGCTCCAGGAACAGCACGACCGTGGCGGCGGCGGTGCGGTGCAGGGCGTCGTTGAGGACGTCGTGCCGACCGGCGTTGAAGGTCACGGTGCGGACGGTCGGGTGGCCCTCGTACGCACCGAGGGCGTCCTCGACCGGGCTGACCGCGTCGTCCTTGCCGTGCAGGGCCAGCACCGGCACGCGCACCTCCGCGAGCCGCAGTTCGGGCAGGGGCGGAGTGACGTCCAGGGCTCCTCGCCGGAACTGCGGGTCGTGGGTGAGGCGGCCCTGGTGGGTGGGGCAGGCGGTGCGGGCCTCCACCTCGTCCTCCCAGCCCCCGGATGTCCAGGGGGCGATGGGCAGGCCGGCCAGGATCAGCGCGTCCACGCCCGGGGTCTGCTCGGCGGCGAGGTGGACGGCATACCGGGCGCCGGTGTCCGAGCCGACCAGCACCTTCGGGCCGGACAGCGACTCGTCGGCCAGCAGCTTGGCGGCCTCGTCCAGTACGGACGGGTCGGTGGAGGCGTCACCGAGGGCACGTACCCGGTAGGCGTCGAAGGCGAGCCGGCGGCCGAACCGCTCGTACACGCCGCCGTGTTCACCACGCCCCGCCAGCACGATCAGCGTGCCGCGCGCGGCGAGGCCTTCGGGTTCGTCCCAGGAGAAGGATGCGGACATGAGGGGGCAACTCCCGTTTCAGGGCAGGGGACATACGGGACAGGGTGCGAAAAGGGCAGACGAGACCGGCTGTCACGTGTCAGTGCGGAGCGACGACGGACGCAATCAGCTCAGGGAGCGGAGACAGGCCGCGGAGAGGTCAGCGACAACGCGCGCTGCACGCCACGCCGAAGTCGATGACTCGGCGCTGCGTCAGCAGGGCAGCGGAAGCGGTCGCGTGCAGCATGCGCCCATCATGACCGGCTGCCGTCGACCGCGTCCAACGATGATTCCGCATCGAAACCGATCAGCAATCGCAATCGGTCGACGTCAGCGGCTATTGTCGCGGCATGTCCCGACCCGTCCTCGACATCGTGGCCCTGCGCAGCCTGACCGCGATAGCCGACTGCGGCGGCTTCCATCGCGCCGCGCAGGTGCTCTCCCTCAGCCAGTCGGCCGTCAGCCAGCATGTCCGCAAGCTGGAGAAGGCACTGGGACATCCGGTCGTCGAACGAGAGGGCCGGGGCACCCGGTTCACGGCCGAAGGCCGGCTGCTGCTGGAGCAGGCCCGCCGCATCCTCGCCGTGCACGACGAGGCCGTACGCACCCTGCTCGACGCGGACGGCGACACCGTCACCGTCGGCACCACCGAGCACGCCGCCGACCAGTTCCTGCCCCGGCTGACCGCCGCCGTCCAGCAGGTGCGCCCCGGCTGCCGGGTCCGCTTCCGCATCGACCGCTCCGCGCGCCTGGTGGAGGCCGTCGAGCGGGGCAGCGTGGACGTCGCGGTCTACGTCACCGAGGCCGCCGCCACCGAGGGCACCCGGGTCGGCGGCCTCCCGCTCACCTGGCACGCCGTGCCCGGCTGGGAGCCGCCGGCCGCACCCGCGCCGGTCCCGCTGGTGGCCATCGAGGACCCGTGTGCCATCCGCCGCCGCGCGATCGCCACCCTCGCCGCGCACGGCGTGCCCGCCACGGTCGTCGGCGACGCCGGCTATCTCGCGGGCGTCCTCGACATCGCCCGCACCGGCCAGGGCGTCGCCCTGCTCGCCTCGGTCGGCCCCGCCCCCGACGGCCTGACCCCCTACGAGGGCCTGCCGTCGGTCACGCCCATCCCCATGAGCGCCCTGGCCCGCCCGGGCGCGGACCCGGCGACGGCGGAGGCCGCCTTCGCGGCCGTACGGGACCTGCTGCGCGAGGGCTAGGCCGGATCCGTCGCACCCCTCGTCCTGCGCTCGGCGCCGGCGCTAGGCGAGTGAGGCCGACGTTGATCAGCAGGTGGGGTGGGTGATTCGCCGCCCTCGGCGCGGCAGTCACCGCCGGCCCGGTTGACCACCTGGTCGGGAAGGCGGAGGACTTCCTGCCGGTGGCTGAGTGGCGGAGTGGGGCAGCCGGCCTGAGAACCCCTCACGGACAGCCCCCGCGCCGTCTTCCGTCTGCTGGTGGCCCGGTCCGGACGCGTATGCCAGCGGAGGCGCGATCGCCTGTACGTCCGCTCCCTCTCCGACCCACAACGCGATGAACAGCGCGGCCGTCGCTTCCAGGAGTCCCGCGCGATCCAGACCGCCGCCGGCCACGGGCTCGCAGCCGACGTCACGCACCAACGCGCGTACCCGAACGAGAGCCGTCTCGTCGTCCCCGCAGACCGGAACGGCCAGCGCTCGTCCATCGAAGACGGGCGGCCGCATGCGCCACACGTCCTCGTGGCAGAGGTTGAAAGCCTTCACCACATGGGCCCCCGGTGCCGCCGCGGCAAGTCGCTGCGCGGCTGAGGGGCCGCCTTCCGTCAGCAGCCGAAAGCCCGGTCCGACCGGGTTGGAGCAGTCCAGCAACACCTTGTCCTCCAGCACCGCGCGCAGATCCCGCACCACCTCCGCTCCCGCCCCGAAGGGCAGCGCGGCCAGCACCACCTGACCGGCCTCGGCCGCCGCCCGCAGGCCGGCGGGCCGCGCGCCGCCCCCGATGCGCCTCGCGAGCCGCCGGGCCTTGTGCGCGTCCCGCCCTCCGATGACCACCTCGTGCCCGGCCCGCACCCAGTGGGTGGCGAGCGCGTCGGCCATGTTGCCCGTGCCCAGTACACCGATCCTCATCACGCGGTCCCTCTCCGTGCCTGCTTCGAGCGTTCACACCGACGCTAGAAGGCCGTTCGGGCACCATGTGGTACGTGACGACCGACGCCTTCCTCGCCGACTGCCGCGCCCGCCTCGCCTTCGACCTGCTCTCCAACACCTGGAACGCCGTGGTGCTGTGGGCACTGCGCGACGGCCCCCGGCGCCCGGTCGAACTGCGGCAGCGGATCGGGGGCATCAGCTCCAAGGTCCTCACCGAGACCCTGCGCCGGCTGCGGTTCAACGGACTGGTCGAGCGGCAGGCACACCCCGACGCCCCCTCACGGGTCGAGTACCGGCTCACCCCTTTGGGTCAGACCTTGCTGGCGCCCATCGACGCCGTCGGCGCGTGGGCTTTTGAACACGGCGACGAGGTGATGGCCGCGCAGGAAGCAGCCTGTGCCTCCGCCTCGCAGTCCTCTCCCCCAACCCGCTGAGCCGATCCGGCCCCGCCACGTCATGGTGTTCGCTGCGACAAGGGAAAATCCCCACGGCACAGAAACAGAAAGATCCCCTCTTCTCCCCTGTCTGTCCCGCGGGATGCCGTGCGTGTTTCATGGAGGTGCGGCCCCCGGTGCGCGACCATATGGACGCGCCGCAGCGCATATTCAGCCGGTCTGCTCCTTGGCGTACGGAAAACGCCAGCCGGCCGAAGAAATCACCGAGACAGGAAGAAGGACGGGCATGTCCGGCAGTGAAAGCGAGAACCCGGCGATCCCTTCCCCGACGCCCACGCCAACTCGGCGGCCCAGGACGAATCGGGACTGGTGGCCGAATCAGCTGGACCTCCAGGTTCTCCACCAGCACTCGCCCCGAGCCAACCCGATGGACGAGGACTTCGACTACGCGGCCGAGTTCGCGACCCTCGATGTCGAAGCGCTGAAGCGTGACGTCTTCGAAGTGATGACGAAGTCCCAGGACTGGTGGCCGGCCGACTACGGTCACTACGGGCCGCTGTTCATCCGGATGAGCTGGCACGCCGCGGGCACGTACCGCATCGCGGACGGCCGAGGCGGGGGCGGCAGCGGCGCACAGCGCTTCGCCCCGCTCAACAGCTGGCCGGACAACGCGAGCCTGGACAAGGCACGCCGACTGCTGTGGCCGGTGAAATTGAAATACGGGCAGAAGATCTCCTGGGCCGATCTTCTGGTCTTCGCGGGAAACTGCGCCATGGAATCCATGGGGTTCAAGACGTTCGGGTTCGGTTTCGGGCGAGAGGACATCTGGGAACCCGAGGAGATCTTCTGGGGGCCCGAGGACACCTGGCTGGGAGACGAGCGCTACAGCGGTGACCGGGAACTCAGCGGTCCTCTGGGCGCCGTACAGATGGGACTGATCTACGTCAATCCGGAGGGGCCCAACGGAAATCCGGACCCGATGGCCGCCGCCCGGGACATCCGGGAGACCTTCGGGCGCATGGCCATGAACGACGAGGAGACGGTCGCGCTCATCGTCGGCGGCCACACCTTCGGCAAGTGCCACGGCGCCGTCGAACCCAGTTATCTCGGCCCGGAACCCGAGGCCGCCCCCATCGAGCAGCAGGGCCTGGGCTGGCGGAACACCTACGGCACCGGCACCGGCCCCCACGCGCTCACCAGCGGTCTGGAGGGCGCCTGGACCACCGAGCCCACCCGGTGGGACAACGGGTACCTGGACAATCTCTACGGCTACGAGTGGGAGCTGACCACCAGCCCCGCCGGCGCCCACCAGTGGACCCCCTCGGACCCCGCGGCCAGGGACACCGTGCCAGACGCCCACGATCCGTCGAAGCGGCACGCCCCCATGATGCTGACGACGGACCTGGCGCTGAAGGTGGACCCGGTCTACGGCCCGATCACGAAGAGGTTCCACGAGAACCCGGACGAACTCGCGGTGGCCTTCGCCAAGGCCTGGTACAAACTGCTGCACCGCGACATGGGTCCCCTCTCGCGTTACCTCGGCCCGTGGATCCCCGAGCCGCAGCTGTGGCAGGACCCCGTCCCGGACGTCGAGCACGACCTGGTCGGGGACGACGACGTCGCCGCCCTGAAGGACCGGATCCTCGCCTCCGGCCTTTCTCCCTCCCACCTGGTCACCACCGCCTGGGCGTCGGCGTCGAGCTTCCGCGGCACCGACAAGCGCGGCGGGGCGAACGGCGCGCGCATCCGGCTCGCACCGCAGAAGGACTGGGAGCTCAACAACCTCCCCGAGGTGACCGGGGTACTGCGCACGCTCGAACAGATCCAGCAGGACTTCAACCGCTCCCAGACCGGCGCGACGCGCGTCTCCCTCGCCGACCTGATCGTCCTCGGCGGCTGCGCGGCCGTCGAGCAGGCCGCACGGAACGCCGGGCACGACGTCACGGTCCCCTTCGCACCGGGGCGTACGGACGCCTCACAGGAGCAGACCGACGCGGCGTCCTTCGCCGTGCTGGAACCCAAGGCGGACGCCTTCCGCAACTACCTTCCGGCGGGCCAGAAGCTGTCACCGGAGACCCTGATGCTGGACCGGGCCAACCTGCTGACACTGACCGCCCCCGAGATGACGGTACTGATCGGCGGCATGCGAGCCCTGGACACCGGCTTCAAGGGATCCCGCCACGGAGTCCTGACCGACCGGCCGGGAAGCCTCACCAACGACTTCTTCCGCAATCTGCTCGACATGGGCACGGAATGGCAGGCGTCGGCCACCGACGAGAACGTGTTCGAAGGCCGCGACCGCGCCACAGGTGAGGTCAAGTGGACCGCGACCGCGGTCGACCTGGTCTTCGGTGCGCACTCGCAGCTCCGCGCCATCTCCGAGGTGTACGCGCCCCACAGCGCGCGGGAGAAGTTCGTACGCGACTTCGTGGCAGCGTGGAACAAGGTGATGAACCTCGACCGGTTCGACCTCGCCTGAGCCCGTCGCCGCGACGAGCCGTACCGCGCCGTCATGCACGCGCATCCCGGCTGTCGCGGACGAAGGACCTCGCCGGGCGTTCGGTCGACGTGTCACGCATCGTCCGTCTGCCCCGGCGAGGGCGCCGGGTTCACGGGTCTGCCGCGGCGGTGCTCGGGCACGATGCAGAGGTTCCGGGAAATCGGTGGTCCGCGGATGTCGAGAACGTGCCACCGGCTCCGTCCCAGGGACATCAGCGGCCACCACCGGCCGTATGAGAAGGCCCGAGAAGGAACCCGGGCAAGCCCGACAAAGAGGGAGAAGCCAGCATGGCCATTCAGCGGATGGACAACGTCGGCATCGTCGTCGAGGACATGGACGCCGCCGTCGCGTTCTTCGTGGAACTCGGCATGGAGTTGGAGGGCAGGGGCACGGTGGAGGGCTCCTTCGCCGACCAGTGCACCGGACTCGACGGCGTGCGCTGCGACATCGCCATGCTCCGCACCCCGGACGGCCACAGCCGGCTGGAGCTGGCCAAGTACCGCAGCCCCGCGGTGATCAGCGACGGGCCGCGCAACCGGCCGCACAACGTTCTGGGCACGCACCGCGTCATGTACGCCGTCGACGACATCAAGGACACCGTTGCCCGCCTGCGCCCGCACGGCGGCGAACTCGTCGGCGAGATCGCCCGGTTCGAGGACAGCTACCTGCTGTGCTACCTCCGCGGCCCGGAGGGCATCATCATCGGACTGGCCCAGCAACTGGGCTGAGGAGCCCCGGACCGCGTGCGTGGTCTCGGGGCGGGCGCCGCGGCATGACCTGTCGGTATCACTGACGAGCTGTCACGCGGTGCCGGGACGACTACGCTGGGTAGGTGCGGCCGGCGCCCGGTAGGCCGCACGGAACGTTCCGGCGAAGGCGTGGGGGTGAGGTCATGGGGTTCACGGTCGGTGAACTTCTGGACATCCTGCCGGTGGCGGCGAGCGAGGAGAAGCGCCGGGTGTGGGCGGTCACCTGCGCGCAGGCTCTGGGACTGGGCGGGCTGGCCATCGCCCTGGACCAGGAACTGGTGTGGTTCAGCGACGACACCAGTGCGCGCCTGGCAGACCTGCAGTTCGTCCTCGGGCAGGGCCCTGGTCTGTCCTTCGGCCAGGAGACACCGGTGCGTGAGGTGCCCGATCTGGAGCGGCTGCTGGCCCAGCAGTGGCCGCAGTTCACCACCGAGGCGCAGGAGCTGGGGATCGCTGCCCTGTTCGTCTGGCCCGTGCGCATGGGAGCCGTCCAGGTGGGGACGATGACGGGTTACCGGCGCACGGCCGGGCCGCTGGACCCGCAGCAGTCGGCGCAGGGCCAACTGGTCGCCGACGCACTCGCCCAGCACGTACTGAATCACTGGTCGGGCGGCGGTGGCAGCGGCACCGGCCGTGCGGGGATGGTGGAGCTGCACCGGGCGGAAGTGCACCAGGCCACCGGCGTCCTCAGCGAGCGGCTCGGTGTGCCGCTGGCCGAGGCCCTGGACCGGCTGCGCGCCCGGGCCTACGCCTCCGGTCAGACCCTTCAGGACACCGCCCGCACCGTCATCCGGGAGGAGTTGCCCGGTGACACCCCCTGACCCGGCCGGCCGTACCGGCCGCACTCTGCGCGGCAGTCAAGGAGTACATCCATGAGCAGGGAACAGCACATCGTGCGCACGTTCCTGGAGCTGGCCGACACCCTGGTGAAGGACTTCGACCTCGTCGACTTCCTGCACCAGATGACCGTCCGCTGCCAGGAACTCCTCGACGTCACCGATGCCGCGGTCTTCCTGGACCACCCCGGCACCCGTCTGCACAGCCCGGCGCCCTGCGACCCCGGCCCCAGCCTGCGCCATGTCCTGGACGCCGCCTGCGCGCAGGGCCCGGCCGTGGACGCCCACAGCAGCGCCCAGCCGGTCACCGAGCTGAGCCCGGCCGACGCGGCCGCACGCTGGCCGCGGTTCACCGCACAGCTGCGGCAGGCCGGCTACACCCGCGCCACCGCCCTGCCGATGCGTCTGCGCCAGGACACGATCGGCAGCCTCCTCCTGCTGCGCACCGCCGACCGGCCCCTGACCGCCGACGATCTCGCCCTCGCCCAGGCGATCGCCGACGCCGCCACCATCGGCCTGCTCCACGCCCGCTCCGTCAGCCAGCAGAACACCCTCAACGAACAACTCCACACCGCGCTGCAGAGCCGCATCCTCGTCGAACAGGCGAAAGGCGTCCTCGCGGTCCGCAGCAGCATCACCCTCAACCAGGCGTTCGCCGCCATCCGCCACTACGCCCGCCACCACCGCATCCTTCTCAACCAGGTCGCCCTGGACGTCATCGAGAACGGACTCACCCCCGCCCCCGCCCCCACCCAGCCTCGAACTGGCAAGGCAGACCCCGAGTAGAGCAGTCCGCCCTGCCCCGCGAAGACATCGGGCCGGAACGGATCAGCCCGTCAAGGCCGCGGCATAGCTTTCGCCTGTATGGGTGAACCTCGGGGTGGGTGAACGGTTATGCGTTTTCTGCGGTTCCTATGCTGGTTCGGCGTTGCCCCGGCCCCCGGCAACGGTCCGACGACCACGGCCTCCCGTCTTCCGCAGGGGGCCTCACGGCAGGAACCGCCATGGGCATCCAGGACACGCAGGCGGCCCCGGGACAGCGCCCGGATCAGCCGATGCCGGACAAACTGCCGCTCCCGGGCCGGCACGCGCGCAGTCGCCGTGTGGGCGGGATCATCGTGGTCGAGCTGTGCGGCATCATCGACCTGAGCACCATCCCCGAACTTCAGGCGCATACCGACGCCGCCACCGACCGGCACGGCGCCCGGGTGGTCGTGGACCTGCGGCGGGTGGAGTTCCTCGACTGCTCCACCCTCGGCCTGCTCTGCCGGACACGGCGCAGAGTACTGGAACGCGGCGGCCGTCTGGCAGTGGTCTGTGTCCGGCCCTGGCACCTGCGGATCCTCAAAGCCACCGGGCTGAGAGCGGTCTTCGCGCCGGTCGCCACCCTGCGGGACGCCCTGGAGGACGGGTAGTCGCGCGCCGGCGCGTCCCGCACAGACGGGTCTTCGCGAGGCTCCTGCCGGCCGCCCACCATCAAGTCGGCCGCCCTGGGCTGCGACAGCACCGCCCCCGCGTGCCGCAGCCCGTCGGCATCGATACGGCCGCAGGCCAAAGGGCGGCCGACTTGATTGCGCGTCGGGGAACGCACCGTGGCCCAGGCGGCGTTCGGCCGGCAGCTTTAGGTTCCACCGGCCCGTTCTCACAGGGCATCGCGTCCGTCAGCTCCAACGGCGTGCCCGGCGCCGGCAACACACACCGGCACTGCCCTTGTCGGGCGGGCGTCAGTCCGTGTGCTGGGCGCGGCGGCGGCGTGCGACGACGAGTGTGCCGGTACCCAGGGCCAGTGCCGCCGCGGCCGCGCCCGCGAGGGGCAGTGCCGAGGAGCCCGTGTCCGCCAGATTGCCCCCGGTCGTCGTCCCGCCGGTGGCCGACGACGACCCGCCGGCCGAGCCCGCGGTCGCGCCGCCCGTCCCCGTCGGGCCACTCGTCGGCTCAGTCGGCCCCCCGCCCGTGACGTCCAGCGTGATGTCGGCCTTGTCGTTGTCCTTGTTGGGGTCGAACGGCCGCGGTTCGGTGCTCAGCGCCACCGAGCCCTTGGCACCCGCCACCCGCTTGTCGATCTTCAGCTTGAAGGTGTACGTCTCCTGGCTGCCCTCGTTGAGCGACCGCATGCCGCAGACATACGTCCCCTGCTTGGCCTGGCAGAACTGGCCGCGCTTGACGACCGACGTTCCGGCGGGAAGCGTGATGATGACGCTGACGGGTCGGTCGCCTTCCCTGGGCCAGACCCAGGCGGGTCCGGCGTTGGTGAACGTCGCGTTCATCGTCACCGTCTCACCGACCCGGCCCTTCAACGCATCGCCCGTCACCTGGTAGTCGGCCGTGTTGACGACGGTGACGGGCACCGTGACGACCTGCGCCGATCCCGCGTCACCGGACTGCGCCTCGACCAGTTTCACCGCCGGTGCGGTCCCCGGCACCGGATCGGTGCCGTTGTCCTCGAAGCCGGGGGGACCGTCCAGGACCCGCACGCGGAGTTGCTCGTTGAGCGCGTGGTCGAGTGCCTCCACGTGCAGAAGCGTCTCGGGCGTGTAGACGACGCCCGGCTCCACCACCTGGTCGAACTCGCACGCCGCCGTCCACCGCTCGGGCATCTCGTCGTACGGCCGGACGTGTTGGACAAGGCAGTTGGAGGGGACCTCCGTATAGTCCAGTCCCCGGGTGACGTCGTAGGAGACCCACACCTTCTCGACGGCCGCGCTCCCCTTGTTGGCCACGGTCACCGGCACATCGAAGCCACTGCCCGGTTTCAACCCGTCGATCGGCGTGATGCCGCCGACGACCAGTCCGGGCGCGGGGTCATCGGCGATGGCGGCGGGTGCCGCGGCCAGCGTCGTCAGGCCGGCAGCGCCGAGGGTGACGACCGCGGTACGGAAGGCGCGGCGTCTGTGCGGGGGTACGGGCATGGCGAGATCCTCTGTCGGGGCGCGGGTGAACCAACGGTGACTTCCAGGCGAACAGTCCGTCGCCCAGTCCGTCGCTGCCTAGACTCCCGCCGGGCTCGGAGGGTTGCACGGCCCGGCCTGGTACGCCCTATGCGCCACGAGAGATGCCTCCGTACGGTGACCGGGTGGACAGTTCCGTGATCTTCAATGTCGTCACCACCGGCATCGCCGTCGTCGCCGTGGTGACCTCCATCGTCTTCAGCGCACGACAGGCCCGCATCGCGCAGCACGCCAACCACATATCGGTCATGGTCGATCTGCTCCAGGAGTTCCGTTCGGCGGACTTCCACGAGCAGCACGACTACCTCTGCACGCGCTTGGCCGCGGAGCACGATCCGACGGGCGGAGTACGGGGGTTGCCCGCCGAGGCCAAGTCGGCCTTCTACAGCGTCGTGTACTACTACCAGTCCTTCGCCAACCTCGCCGTGTTCGGGCTGCTCGACGAAACCCTCATGGTCACGGTTCTGCGGACCCGGATCGTCTCGGTCTGGCAGGCTGTGCAGCCGTTCGTGGAACGGGAGCGGGAGTTGCGCAGCGAGGCGGGCGGAAGCTCCTACATGTCGATCTTCGAGGAGCTGGCGCGGCTGGCGGCGCAACTGCCGCCGGAGCACGTCTTCGACAGGATGACCCGCACCCGACGACGCCCACCACGCTCCGGGGTGCTCCACTGAAGCAACCTGTCACGGTCGGGGTGCCGGGAGCACGCGGTCGCCGCCATCACGACGAGCCCCTGACAGGATGTTCAGGCGGCGTTCGCGGCCGCGAGTTGGTCGTCGACGCTGCGGGGTTCCCGGCCCAACAGCTCGGCGAGCAACGGATCGACACCCGCGAACCGGCCCTCGCGGGCGGCTTGGAAGGTGGTGAGCATCATCCGTGCCATCGCCTCCGGCGTGCCGGCAGCGACCTTGTCCGCGATCCATGCCTCGTCGTCCATCGTCACGCGCGTGACCTTGCGGCCGGATGACTTCGACGCCATGGCAGCGAGGTCGTCGAACGTCACGGCCTGGCTTGCGGTCAGCGTGACCGGGCCGTCGAAAGAGCGGTCGCCCGCCAGGATCACCGCTGCCGCTTCGGCGGCATCGGCGCGGTCGGTCCAGGAGACCGGCCCGTCGGCCGGGGCGGTGATGGCGCCGGTCTGCTGCCAGGGGCCCAGCAGCCAGGCGAGGCTGTGGGCGTAGAAGCCGTTGCGCAGCGCGGTCCAGGCGATGCCCGAGTCGGCCAGGAGCTGTTCGGTGGCGGCGTGGTCGCGGGCCGGGTGGAAGGGGCTGTCAGCGCCGGCGCCCTGATGGCTGGTGTAGAGGACGCGCCCGGCTCCGGCCGCGACGGCGGCCTCGACGCCGACACGGTGCAGGGCGACCGCATCGGCGTGCGGATCGTTGGAGGAGACGAGCAGGACCTGCTCGGCGCCCTCGAAGGAGTGCTGCAGCGCGGCCGGGTCTTCGTAGGAGCCCTGGCGGACTCGCACGCCCCGGTCGGCGAAGTGCCGTGCCTTCGCGACATCGCGCACGCTGACACCGATCTGCTCGGCCGGCACGCGCTTGAGAAGATGCTCGACGGTCGCGCCGTTGAGAGCACCGGTCGCTCCGGTGACGACGATCATGAGGGTGTTCCCTTCGTTTCCGCGGTGCGTGGGGCGCACGCGGGCTGGTTGTGGGTCACCGGCCGCGCAGGAGCGGCAGGAGGATGTCGTCGACGAGGTGCTCGACGAACGGTTCATCGCACGGCTCACCCGCGATCACGATGCGGTGGACGATCACGGCCGGAGCGACCTCCGCGAAGAGCTCGGCAGCCTGGGGCGTCAGTTGTTCTCCCCGTCGGATCGCCTTGCGCAGCGGCTCATCGGTCATCGCGGCTTCGTCCCGTCGCAGAATGCGCCGCATCTCCTCCGCGAGCCGCGCGTCGCTGCGCATACCGGCGAACAGCGCCCCAAGCAGGCCGATCTCCTGCTCGGCGATCTGTCGGCCCAGCCAGGTGACGAGCCCGAGGAGATCTCCTCGGAGATCATCTGCGGCAGGCTCGGGCGGCTCCGCGTGCGAGCGGTGCTGGACTGCGGCCGCGACCAGCGCCGCCTTATCGCGATAGCGACGGTAGATCGTCGTCTTCGCCGCCCCGGAACGACTCGCGACCGACTCCATGGACAGCTGCTCGTAACCCACCTCGGTCAGCAGCGCCAGCGTCGCATCAAGGATGGCCACGTTACGGCGGGTGTCCCGCGGCCGCCCCATGACGGGCGGACGAGCCATGCCAGCCCCTGGTGAGTCGCTCGCTGCGCTGGTCACACCCCGACCTACTTTCGATACGCTACGGTTGCGTATCGAAAGTATCCCGGATTCCGGTGGTCGGCAACTCGGATGGCCGACAGAGCCGGCTTCCAAAGCGCGAGTCGAGGGCGGCCGCAGAGTCAGTGGCCATGCAGGCCCTGGCTCTGGCTCACCCGAGTGGCCCGCGCTCGCCGCGACGCACGCGCCGCGCGAGGAGTGAGGGCGCGAGCGATCCAGCCGGTTGGCGGCCCTCGTACGGCGAACCCCGCGAAGGCCGCCTTCCTGCGTGCTCGCGCAGCGCCGCTTCACCGCTCGCAGAGCATGGTCAGGGCCTCCCGCAGGCCACGGGGACGCAGCAGGCCAGGACGCTGGAGGCGCCGCCCCCAGCCCGGGCCCGCGAGCAGCACGCGGCTGTGCGTACGCGCGCCGCGGATGCCCCAGCGCGTCGACGCGACACGATGCGCCAGCACCGGGCTCGCCCTCACGCCGGACTGGGCCCGCAGGACCACCGCGCTCGGGCCCACCCGCTGCACCGCGGCCGTCAACGCCTCCGCCGGCACGGCGCCGCCTAGCATGACCGCCGCGACACCCTTAAAGGGAAGGGCCTGAAATGTTGGTAATGCCGGAAATGTAAGTGTCGGCTAAGCGTCCCGGGTCACCCGTACGCAATGGTTCGGACTTTGAGGCGACATGGCAGACACGGCGGGCACGCGGCGGTCGACCAGGAGGTCGAGACCGCGCGGGGGGCGAGTGCCGGGCCGGACGAACAGGTTGAGCGGCAGGCGCCGGACACTCCGACGGATCTGCCCAGGCGCTCCTGGGGAGCAGTGCTGAAGGGCACCTTGAAGGAGTTCAAGAAGGACGAGCTGACCGACCGGGCGGCCGCCCTGACCTACTACGGGATCCTGGCGCTGTTCCCGGCGCTGCTGGCACTGATCTCACTGCTGGGGATCGCCGGACAGTCGGCGACGCAGCAGGTCCTGGACAACATCCAGAAACTCGCCCCGGGGGCCGCGCGGGACGTCCTCACCAACGCGGTCAAGCAGATGCAGGGCAACGCCGGGCTCGGTTCGGTCATGGCCATCGTGGGTCTGGTGCTCGCGGTGTGGTCGGCGTCCGGCTATGTCGCGGCGTTCATCCGCAGCGCCAACGCCGTGTACGACGTCCCGGAGGGCCGCCCCGTGTGGAAGGTATTGCCCGTCCGGGTCGGCGTCACCGTGGTGCTGATGGTCCTCGCCGTCATAAGCGCGGTCATCGTGGTGTTCACCGGCGGCCTGGCCCGCCAGGTCGGCACCGCGCTCGGTGTCGGGGACACGTTCTTGACGGTGTGGTCGATCGCCAAGTGGCCGGTCCTGATCCTCCTGGTCACCGTCATGATCGCGATCCTGTACTGGGCGACGCCGAACGTGAAGGTGCGCGGCTTTCGCTGGATCACTCCGGGCAGCTTCCTCGCGCTGCTGATCTGGATGATCGCCTCGGCCGGGTTCGCCCTGTACGTGGCCAACTTCGCCTCGTACAACAAGACCTACGGCACGTTCGCCGGAGTGATCATCTTCCTGGTGTGGCTGTGGATCACGAACCTGGCGATGCTTCTCGGCCTGGAATTCGACGCGGAGATGCACCGCCAGCGCATCGTCGCCGGCGGCCACCCGCCCGACGAAGAGCCCTACGTGCAGCCCAGGGACACCCGCAAGTGGGACGAGGAGGATCACCGCCGCCTCGGCTGACCCGGCGGCCGGCCGCCCACCGGGGACGGCACGGTCCCGGCCCGGGAGCCGAGGTGGTGGGCCGGCGCGTGCGTACCGGTCACTTCGACCGCACCGCCCCCAGCGGCTCGTCGGCGGTGGCCAGGGCGTCGCGGGCGGCGGCCCACGCGTCGTCGTCGAGGCCGAGCGCGGTGCGCAGGTAGGCGAGTGTGGCCTGCTGCACCAGGGCGACCCGTGCCGGGTTCTCGTCGGTGGTACGCGTGTCGTGCCGGCCCTGGATGCCGCCGAGTCCGTGTTCCGCGCCGAAGAGGGTCAAGAGGTCGGTGGCGCCCGGGCTCAGGTGGTAGCCGTCGGTGAACCAGTCCGGGCCGCGGACCGTCAGCGGGGACTGGTCGCGGTCCCCGGCGACGACGAGGCTCGGCGTCTTCATCACCGTGAAGTCGGGGCTCATGAACGGGAAGTACTCGGCGGCGAGCGGGCTCAGATCCGCGCCTCCGGTTCCGGGCAGGCACATCAGCACCGCGGCCTTCACACGCGGGTCCGCCATGCTCTCGCCGGGCGTGCCGTCGGCGTCGAGGACCCGGGCTCCCGCGAGGGTGCTCGCCGTCTGCGCGCCCCAGGAGTGCCCGGCGACCGCGACGCGCTCGCGGTCGACGCGCCCCACCAGCCCGGGCACGGCGGCCTCCACGGCGTCGAGCCGGTCGAGGACGCGCGTGAGGTCGTCGGTCCGTATGCGCCAGATGCGCGGGGTGCGCGGGTCGTCGGGGGCGAGGCCGAGGGAGTCGAGGTGGGTGGGCTGGACGACGACGAAGCCGTGTGAGGCCCAGAAGGCGGCCAGCGGCGCATAGTCGTCCATGGTCAGGGTCATGCCATGGGAAAGGACGACGACCGGCAGATCGCGGCCGGTCGTCGGCGCGGAGACCCGTACCTGCAGGTCCTGGCCGCGGCCGGGAGCCGCCAGCGTGATCGGCGCGACCGAGACGACCGGCGCGGTCGGGGTCTCGCCGGGGGCGGCGGATGCCATGTCACTCATGAAAGGGAGTCCTTGCTTGCTGAGGGCAGCCGTGATGACCGCGGCAGGCGGTGATCTGGCAGGATGAGATGCGGAGCGCTGCTCCGTTTCGAATATACGGAGCAGCGCTCCGCTTAGCAAGGTGGGAGGTGCCGCCCGATGCCATCGGCGGACAAGCGGCAGGTTGGCGCAGGCCGGCGCAAGCGGTCCGACGCGCACCGCAACGCACAGACCGTCCTCGACGCCGCCGCGGCCGTCTTCGCACGCTCGGGGGTCGACGCTCCGGTACGGGACATCGCCGCCGAGGCGGGCGTCGGCATGGGCACCGTCTACCGGCACTTCCCCACCCGGCCCGACCTGGTGGTCGCGGTCTTCCGCCACCAGCTCGACGCGCTCGCCGCGGCCCCCGCCTCCGGCTCCGACGGCACATCCGAGACGCCCTACGACGCACTCCGGTCCTGGGTGGCCCGGTTCACCGACTTCCTGGTGACCAAGCACGGCCTGGCCGGCGCACTGCACTCGGACCAGGCCGGGTTCGAGAGCCTGCACGCCGAGTTCGTCGACCGCCTCGTACCCGTGCTCGACCGGCTGCTGCGGGCATCCGCCGAGGCCGGCCAGACCCGCACGGACGTCCGGCCCCTGGACCTGATGATCGCCATCGGCAACCTGTGCATCGGAGCCGAAACCTTCCCCGACTACCGCGCCCGCCACATGGTCGACGTACTCCTCGCGGGGCTCGTGCGCCGCGCCCCGGAGTCGATCGCGGGTGATGAGCCGTAACCGCGGCTCTCAGCGATCGACCGCAGCGGGGGTCATGGCGCCAGCGCGGGTGCTGCCGCCTCGCCCCCCTCTCCCGCCTGCCGGTGCGTGCAGCCGGCGGCGGGCGTCTCGGATCTTCCCGCGCCGGTCAGGGCTGGATGTTCTCCAGGTCCTCCAGAAGGCTGGGCTGCTTGGGCTCCCAGCCGAGCGCCTGCCGGGTGTGGGTGCTGGATGCGGGCTGGTCGAGGGCGAAGATCGGGCCCAGGGGGCCGTACGTCTCCGTCGGCACCGACTTGACGGGCAGCCCCAGCCGTCGACCGATGACGGCAGCGATGTCACGCACCTCGTCCCCCTCGTCGGCCACGGCGTGCCAGGACGAACCGGCTTCCGCCTTCTCCAGGGCCAGCCGGAAGAGCACCGCCGCGTCGAGGGCGTGCACCGCCGGCCAGCGCTGGGTGCCCTCGCCCGGGAAGCCGGACACGCCGGTCCCCCGTGCGATGTTGGTCAGCTGGCCGGCGAACCCGCCCTTTCCCTGGTTGTGCACGGTGCGCGGCAGGCGTACAGTCGCGCTCCGCACCCCGCGCGAAGCCAGCCCCAGGACCGCCATGATCGCGCGACCGCGACCCCCGACCGGCCCGTCGGTCGGCACGGGGTCCGTCTCGACGGAGACGCGGCCCGGCACGGCGGGCGTGCCCGAGACGGCCACGAGGGGGCGGTCGCTGCCGACGAGTGCCTCACCCATGGCCGCGAGGGCGGCACCCTCCTCCGCGATCCCCTTGGCGAGGGCGTCGGGGCTGCTGAAGTCGTTGCTGAACGCCAGGTGGATCACCCCGTCGGTCCGGGCGACGCCGGCGCGCAGCCTGTCGAGGTCGGCGAGGCCGCCCCGGAGTGGCTCGGCGCCGGCCGCCTCGGCGGCCCGCGCGGAGGCTTCGGAACGGGCGAGGGCGAGCACGGTGTGGCCGTTGCCGAGGAGGTCGGCGACGACGGCGGACCCGATCAGGCCGGTACCGCCGGTGACGAAGACGCGCATGGGGGACCCCTTCAGAGTGATGGGACTCTTGTCCCGTCACTCTACCTCAGTGATGGGACAAGAGTCCCATCACTTATGATGGTGACCATGGCCAGATGGGAACCCGGCGCACGTGAACGCCTCGTCGTAGCGGCTGTCGACCTGTTCACCGAGCAGGGCTACGACGCCACGACGGTCGCGCAGATCGCCGAGCGCGCCGGAGTCACCAAGAGCACCTTCTTCCGGCACTTCCCCGACAAACGCGAGCTGCTGGTGGCCGGGCAGGAGACGCTGAGCCGACTGCTGGCGGAGGGGATCGCCGACGCTCCCGCCGACGCCACCCCGCTTGAGGCGGTCGCCGCGGGACTGGTGCGCGCCGCGGGCATGATGGTCCCCGAAAGCCGTGAGTTCGCCCCTCGTCTGAAGGCGGCCATCGCCGCGAGCACCGAGCTGCAAGAGCGTGACGCCCTCAAGAGCGTGAGCCTCGCCGCCGCGATGACGACCGCGCTGGCCGACCGCGGCATACCCGATCCGATAGCGGCTCTCGCGGGCGAACTGGGCGTGCTCGCCTTCAAGCGCGGATACGCGGAATGGGCCGAGGGCGACCGGGACGGCAAGGACGACTTCGCCGAGTACACCCTGGCCGCCCTGGACGAGTTGCGTAAGGCGAGCGCGTCGCTGGGCTGACCGGCTCAGGTCTCGGTGGGTCATCCCAGTCGATCGAGCCAGAGCGGGGTGTCGACGCCGGCCTCGAAGAAGAAGCGCAGACGGTGCAACGCGCGGCGGAGTGGCGGTGAGTCGAGGATGCGAGAGGCGGGCTGAGAGACTGAGGGTATGGATGTAGTCCGCAGGAACAACGTCGCCGTGACCGGGAACCCGCACGGGCCCGTCGTGGTGCTGGCACACGGCTTCGGCTGTGACCAGAACATGTGGCGGCTGACGGTTCCCGCCCTGGCCGCCGAGTACCGGGTGGTCCTGTTCGACTACGTCGGCTCGGGCCGCTCGGAGCTGTCCGCGTTCTCCGAAGAGCGGTACTCGTCGCTGGAAGGGTACGCACGCGACGCGGTGGAGGTGTGCGAGGCGCTGGATCTGCGCGAGGCGGTGTTCGTGGGACATTCCGTCAGTGCGATGATCGGCGTGCTGGCCGCCGACATGGCCCCGCAGCGGATCGGGGGTCTGGTGATGGTGGCCCCTTCTCCCCGGTACATCGACGACGTCGGCTATCGGGGCGGGTTCGCCGCCGAGGACATAGAGGAGCTGCTGACGTCCCTCGAGTCCAACTACCTCGGCTGGTCAGCGGCGATGGCGCCGGTGATCATGGGCAATGCGGACCGGCCGGAACTGGGCGAGGAACTCAGGAACAGCTTCTGCGCCACCGACCCGGACATGGCCCGCGTCTTCGCCCGGACCACGTTCCTGTCGGATTCCCGGGACGCCCTGAAGAGCGTGCGGGTGCCCACCTTGGTGCTGGAGTGCACCGAGGACGTCATCGCACCCCGCGAGGTCGGCGCCCACGTGCACGCCGCGATCGCCGGCTCCACCCTGGTCACCCTGGACGCCACCGGGCACTGCCCGCACCTGTCCGCGCCGGAGGCGACCAACGCGGCGATCACGGCCTTCCTCGCAGGCCTGCGATGATGTGCGCCGCCGGCGAGCAACCCGACCCACAGGACGACGACCGGAACGGGGCCGACACCGCCTCGTTCGCGGCACTGCTGGAGGACAGCGCCGAGGAACTGTACGACCATGCCCCCTGCGGCTACCTGTCGACGCTGATGGACGGCACGATCGCCAAGATCAACGCGACGCTGCTGGACTGGTTGGGCCTGACCCGGGAGAGCGTGGTGGGCCGGATGCGGTTCACCGACCTGCTGACCGTGGGCGGCAAGCTGTACCACGAAACGCACTTCGCGCCGCTGCTGCGGATGCAGGGCGAGATCAGCGGCATCGCCATGGAGATCAAGCAGGCCGGCGGCGGCCGGCTGGCGGTCCTGGTCTCCTCGGTGGTCAAGCACGGCAGCACCGGCGAGCCCCTGCTGATCCGCACCACCGTCTTCGACGCGCGGGACCGGCGCGCCTACGAGGAGGAACTCCTACGCGGCCGCAGAGAGGCCGAGGAAGCCCGCCGGCAGGCGGAAGCGGACCGCGCCCGGCTACAGGAGGCCCTCGTCGTCCTCCAGCAGTCGCTGCTGCCCGATTCCCTGCCGCCGATCCCCGGCATGGAGGCAGCCGCCTACTATCACACCGCCTCCCCCGAGCGCCTGGGCGGCGACTTCTACGACGTCTTCCCCCTCGGCGGCCGGCGCTTCGGGTTCTTCATCGGCGACGTCTGCGGCAAGGGCCCCCAGGCGGCCACCCTCACCTCACTGACCCGCTACACCCTCCGCGCCGCCGCCATGCACGATGCCGACCCGGTTGCGGCTCTGACCACGCTGAACGAGGTACTCCACGAGCGCTACGCCGCCGGCGGAGACCCTCGCTACTGCACCGCCGTCTTCGGCACGCTCGAACCCGACCCCGTGAGCGGCCGGATCACCGTCCACCTCGCGTCGGGCGGCCACCCGCCGGCTCTGGTCCTGCGAAGCCAGGGCACGGCCGCCTTCCTGCCCACTCCCGGCGGCCTCCTCGTGGGCGTCGTTCCCGCCGCGGGCTTCACCACCGCCTGCACCGACCTCGGACCCGGCGACACCCTCCTGCTCTACACCGACGGCCTCACCGAAGCCCGCACCAGCGAGGCCCGCACCAGCCTGTACGGGGACGAGGCCCTCCTGGCCTTCGCCGCACGTCACGCCGGCGAACCGCCCCGCACCGTCATCAAGGCCCTCACCGACCTGCTGCACAGCTTCGGCGACGGCCTCGACGACGACACCGCCCTGCTCGCCCTGGGCATCCCCACCACCATCCCGCACACGAAAGACAGCTGATGAGCCCGCTGAAGATCAGCCACCGAGACACCGCGACCGGTCCCGTCCTGGAAATCTCCGGCGAACTCGACTACACCCACGTCACCGACCTGCGTGAGCGGCTCACCACGCTCGCCCTGCAGCCGGGCCAGCGCCTCGTCCTGGATCTGGCCGGGGTGACCTTCTGCGACTCCAGCGGCATCACGGCACTGATCGCCGCCCACAGCCGCGCCCGGACCGCCCAGGCGGACATCGCCCTGACCGCCGTACCCACCCACACGATGCACGTGCTGCGCATGGTCGGCCTCGACCAGATCCTGACCATCAGCGCGCAGACCTGACCGACCGCGGCACAGAGCACCGGCGCGGGCCCGGTGGCCGTGTACCGTGACGCCGGTGACGACGGCATCCGCATCACAGCTCGTGGTGCTGCGCGGCAACAGCGCCTCGGGCAAGAGCTCGGTCGCCGCCGGCGTGCGCGAACGCTTCGGACGCGGCATCGCCCTGGTCGGCCAGGACAATCTGCGCCGCGTGGTGCTGCGCGAGCGCGACATCCCCGGCGGCGTGAACATCGGTCTGATCGACCTCACCGTGCGGCACGCTCTGGACCACGGCTTCCACACGGTGCTGGAAGGCATCCTGTACGTCGCGCACTACGGCGACATGCTCGCCGGACTGCTCGCCGACTACCCGGAGCGCACCCACTGCTTCTACCTCGACGTCCCCTTCGAAGAGACGTTGAAGCGGCACGCGACCAAGCCGATCGCCCTCGATGTCGGCGAGGCACAGCTCCGAGAGTGGTACCGGCCGCTGGACCTGCTTCCCGGCGGCGTCGAGACGGTGATTCCCGCGACCACTTCGCTGGACGACACCGTCGAGCAGGTCATGCGCGCCTCCGGCCTGACGCCGCTCGCCCCTGCCGCGGGAGACCGGCACGACCCCGCGGAAGGCCGTCTACGCCTTCAGGGTCGCGGTCGTCTGCTCTCCTGACGCGCTGCCCGCCAGCCACTGCGGCCAGTCCAGGTTGAAGTCGGCGTAGCCGTTGTCGGCCGACGCCTTGGCGCGCGGCGAGCCGGTGATGGTGACGGGGTCGCCCTGTTTGACCTGGCCGTAGAACCACTTGGCGTCCGCCATGGACAGGTGGACGCAGCCGTGCGAGCCACGGGCGCTGCCGCTGCCCGGATAGGGGTCGCCGGTGGAGTAGTGCACGTACGTGCCGGACTGGGTCAGGTGGACGTCCCAGGGAAGCGTCAGGTCGTAGTAGTTGGCACTGGACTTGTCGCAGCTGATGCCGACGCTGCAGGAGGTCATGTGGACCTTCTCCTGCTTGTCGATCACGGCCATCGTGCCGTTCCACGTCGGGTACTCGGCGCTGCCCGCGTTGATCGACAGGGTACGCAGGGTCGTGCCGTTGCGCGTCACCTTCATGGTGTGGCCGGTGACCGAGACGTCCGCGCGCACGTCGTCGCCGATGGTGAAGGTGTGCGTGTAACCGTGCACGCCGTAGCGGCCGTTGCCGTTGCTCACCCCTGTCAGATCGGCGTCGACGCGCACCTTGGTGCCGGAGGGCCAGTACGTCTTGGGCCGCCAGTCGGCGCGCTTGTCGCCCATCCAGTGCCAGGCGCCGGCCACCGGCTGCGAGGCGCTGACCTTCATGTGCTTCTCCACCGTGGCCCGCGCCTTCGCCGCCACCGGGTCGGTGAAGATCACCGAGATCGGCATGGCCACACCGACCGTCGTCCCCGTCTGCGGCGTGATCGTCTCCAGCAGCATCGGTGGGCCGGCGGGCTTCGTCGGCGTGGGCGAGGCGCTCGCGGTCGGCGACCCCTTGGCCTTCGCGTCGTCGCCGCCCGCCCGGTCACTGCCGCCCGCGCCGCAGGCGCTCACGCCCGCCAGCATCACCGCCGTGCCCAGTGCGATCCCTATGCCTGCCGTGCGCCGTCCCACGCTCTGCCTCGCTCTCCTGCACCCCGGTCTCCCACGAGCCCGGCTTCCTGACAGACAGCGACAACACGGGTCCCAGTTGCGTACGGCACGTAAAGCGTGACCCAAAACTCGTCGAGACCCGGCGCAGCCGGAGGACGTGGTCCGCTCTGAAGAGGCGGCATGCAGTGATCGCCCGACAGGCGTGAGGCCGGCGCCCTCTCCTCGCTTCACTCGTTCCAAGACGGCCCCTACTGTCGTCAGTTGGCGGCCAATTTCCCTGTCACACCCCTTGTGACGCAAGAAGTGTCGACAGTACTGTCCCTGTCGGACCTCGCGCGAGGAGAACGGTCCTGCATGCGTGCCTCATCGCGCCGGCGCGCGCTCACCCGTCGTCACTCACCGCCCCGACCGGCCCGTGGTGCCGGTCGGCCATGCCCGAAACGCACTGGAAGACAAGGGAGTTCACAGTGGTACGTACACAGAGCAGGGACAGCGACCGGCAGGGCGGCGCGTCCCTGATGGACCGGGACGTCACCTACCGGGCCCGCAATCGCGCACTGCTGGTGGCAGTCGCCGGTCTCGCGGTGACCCCGGCGCTGGCCACCCCGGCCGTGGCCCAGTCCGCGCGGAAGGGCGCGCAGAGCGGCAGGACCCTCGTCGTAGAGTCCGGGCAGACCCTGGAGCTCACCGAGACGACCACCGTCAGCGAGCTCACCATCGCCGACGGCGGTGTCATCGCCGCCCCCGACGGCTACAGCCTCACCCTCACCGTCAACGGCGTGGAGACCGGCGGCAAGCTCACCCCGCTCACCGACGGCTCCGGCGGGGCGGCCACCGCCATCGCCGCGGGGACCTACCGGGGCAGGGTCGTCCTGACCGTCGCCGCGGCCAACGAAGTCGCCTTCAGCGACCTGACGTTCCCCTTCCGTCAGGCCATCTACGTCGACGCCGACGGCGTCGACGAGAGCAGGTCCGTGCCGTCCGACGTCCGCGGCGGCACGATCACCGACACCGGCGCCAGCGACATCACCCTGCTCTCCAACGGCGAGTCCTTCAACGGCGTGTACGTCACCGGCGGCGCCAGCTACACCCTGACCAGGCCGAGGATCGCCTTCGACGGCAACGGCCGCTGCGACTTCATCGGCTACGGCGCCTCGGTCGTCGGCACCGGCAAGGGCACCACCCTCGTCCTCGACGGTGCCGTCATCAAGAACGAGGGCGTGGTGCGCACCGCGGTCATCGCCGACGCCACGGCCAACGTCATCGTCAAGAACTCCACGATCCACTGCGCCGACGGCGACCACGTGCCCGCCGAATACCCGGCCACCGGAACCGGCGACACCCGGTACATGATCACCGTGCCGTGGATGCTTGGCATCTCGGGCAACGTCCGCGCCACCAACCTGCTGGGCGCGAGCACCCGGGCGTCGTACATCAACTCCTCCATCTCCTCGGAGAAGTGGGGCGCCCTCTCGGTCGACGGCGGCAGCAACTGCACGCTCACCGCGATCAACAGCCACATCGCCAACACCAAGGGCCAGGGCTACGGTTCCTACGCCATCGGCAACGTCACGGAACACTTCCTCGGGTGCACCTACGACGTCGGCGACTACGCCCTGATCCACTGGGGTGCCTCGGCACACTACGGCGACAGCACCCGCGAGGCCGTCGCCGCCCTCAACGACTCCCTCGAACTCGGCCTCACCAAGGCCGAGTTGCGCAGCCTCCCGGTGAAGTCGACGACGATCGACGCCGGCCGGTTCATGGTGCTGTGGTACGCCGCCGGGTCCGTCACCATCGACGGCGGCACGCAGGTCAACACCGGCGAGACCACGTTCATGTGCAAGGCGGTCGCCGCTTCGCTCACCGTCGACGGCTCCCAGGGCGCCCGCCTGAACCCGGGCAACGGTGTCATCTTCCAGCTGATGGACACCGACCGGCCCAGCAGCGTCTCGGTGTCGGGCAAGCCGTGGAAGACCGAGATGATCGGCACCTACACCGAGCCCACCGGCTCCCCCGCCAAGTCGTCGAGCTGGGTCACCACCTCCGCCCAGACCACCGACGCCAAGGCCTCCTTCACCGACATCGACCTGCGCGGCGACTTCTACAACTCCGTCCGAGGCGGCGGGAACGCCGGTCTCCAGGGCCAGAACCTGGTCCTGGACTTCACCCGGTCGACCGTCCAGGGCGTCATCTCGGCCACCACCGCCAAGCACCGCGTCTCGACCATCACCGTCAACGAGTACCGGGAGATCAGCGAGGTCACCAACACCCCGAGCGCGGTCGTCAACAACGGCGTCGTGGTGAATTTGGGCAGTGCCTCCACGTGGACGGTAACCGCGACCTCGTATCTGAGCACCCTGACCCTGGCCGCCGACGCCGCCGTGAAGGCCCCCCGGGGCAAGAAGGTGACCCTGACGGTCGACGGCACGGCCACCGAGATCAAGCCGGGCACCACCTACACCGGTGCGCTCACGCTGACCGTGGCGTGATCCGCATCTGACACGGCCCCCCGGCAGCCACCACTGCCCGGGGGCCGCCTCACGTCCACCGTCCGCGCGACCGGCGGGCGCTACGTCCGGTGGGCTCCGTGACGCCGGAGGAAGGCGGTCAGCAGCCGGCTCCACACGGCGGGCTGCTCCCAGTGCGGGTTGTGGCCTGCCTCGGCCACGACGGGAGTCCGCACGTCCCGCAGGTGCCGCGCGTGCAGGCGCATCACCGACGGCGGGCTGTAGAGGTCGGCGTCGCCGGCGACGAGTTGGACCGGCAGGGTCAGCGTCTCCAGGGCGGCCCAGGTGATCGTGTGCGCCAGGGACTGGGGGAAGGCGTCCGCACTTCTCGCCCGCGCGTCGATCGCCGGCCAGGCGGCCGTGCCGTCCTGGTCGCCGGCCCGGTAGGAGGGGCCGAGTTCCTTGACGGCCACCGGCAGATCGCCGAACGGGGCGGGCTGGAGCGCGGCGGTGAGCTTCAGGTACTCGGTGTCCTGCACGCCCATGACGCTGCCGGAGACGGTGAGGCTGAGCAGGCGCTGCTCGTGCGCGAGGGCGTAGTCGAGCGCGACGGGACCGCCGGCCGCCGAGCCGGACAGGTGGAAGCCGCCGAGACCGAGGTGATCGGCGAGCGTGTCGAGGTCGCCGGAGACGGTGTCGGCCTGCGGCGCGGAGCCCGCCACGGAGCGGTAGGCGCCGCGCGGGGAGTAGCCGATGACGCGGTAGCCCGCCGCGGCGAGGACAGGCTGCTGGTACGGCCGGCTCTCGCCGCTGCCCGATCCGGGGTGCAGCAGCACCAGCGGTTCACCCGCGCCTCCGGTGTCCCGGCACCACAGGCTGCCGCCCCCGGCGACGGGGATCAGGAACTCCGTGACCGGCACCTGCTCGGGCACGGGCACCGGCTCCCAGACTGCGTCCGCACGGGACGCCGCCCGGCGGTGCCCGCCGCGGCCGCGGTGGCCCACGCGGCCAGGGCGGCGCCGCCGACGACGGCTCGTCTGCTGGGTGTGTGCGGCGTCCGGTCGCCTTCTTGCACGCTCCTCCATGGACACGAGGGGACAACTGGGCGGGGAGATGCGGTAGAAGTGGGGCCTACACTTGGGCGTCCCCGTGAAGTCTGACGACACCCCCGCTTTCTGTCGACAGATCCGGCGCGATTGCGGCAGATGGCGACGCAATTATGCGGTAGTGTCGACAGAGATTGTCGCCATCGAGTTCCGGACCACAGGGGGACGCGACACATGTCGGATCAGGACACACATCTCGTGCTGGAGCGCCTGCTGCGGCTGCGGGACCGGCGGGAGCCGTTGGTCGCGCAGATCGCCGAATGGGTCGGCGCGGGCATCATCGAAGGGCGGCTGGAGCCGGGGCAGGACCTCAACAGCGTCGAGCTGTCCCGCCGGTTCGACACCAGCCGCACCCCGGTGCGCGAGGCGCTGATGCTCCTGGAACAGGAGGGGCTGGTGGAGATGAAGGCCCGGCGACGCCCCCGCGTCGCCGCACCCTCACTCGCGGACATCCGTGACATCTACCAGGTACGGCGGCAACTGCTGTCCATGCTCGCCGGGCTGCTGGTCGAGCGGGCCGACGACACCGAACTTGCCGAACTGCGCGGTCGGGTCGAGACAATGCGGGAGCTCGCCGACGCCGGCGACGTGGACGCCTACTTCTGGAGCCATGTGCTGCTCCAGGAGCGGATGACCGAGATCGTCGGCAACACCACCCTCAAGCAGATCCTGGACTCCCTCGCCCTGCGCACCCTCATGCTGCGCCATCTCAGCCTGACCCGCCCCGGCCGTCTCGCCTACAGCGTGGACGACCAGGAGCGGCTCATCCAGGCCTGTGAGGAGCGCGACGGGGAACTCGCCTCCGCGCTGATCGCCGGAGCGACCGTACGGGCACTGCGTGCGGTGGAGGAACAGATCGAGCAGGACACCGCCGGCAGTCGCAAACCCGCACGCAAACGCCGCGCCTCCGCCTGAACAGCCTTCTCCACGGCGCTACTTGGCCAGGACTCCGCCGTCCACGGGGAAGTTCCCTCCCGTCACCCACGCGGCCTCGTCCGACACCAGGTACACCGCGCACCACGCAATGTCCTCCGGCCTGCCGACCCGGCCCAGCGGGATGCGGGCCAGCAGCGCCTCGCGTGTCGCGCCCTCGTGGGCGCCGGCCGTCTCGGTGGCCGGCGTGCGCACCATGCCGGGCGAGATGGTGTTGGCCCGTATTCCGACCGGGCCGCCTTCCACCGCGAGCTGCCGGGTCAGTCCCAGCACGGCGGCCTTGCCCGCGCAGTGCGCGACCATGCCGAAGGTGCCGCTGCCCCGGAAGGCGTTGACGGAGGCGAAATTGACGATCGAGCCGCCACCGGACGCCTCCAGGTGCGGCCAGGCGGCCTGCACCGGCAGGAAGACGACGTCGACCTCGCCCCGCATGGTCGGTGTCCACTGGGTGTCGTGGTCCATCTCGGCGGCCGTGGCCATGTGCGGGGCGATGGCCCCCGCGGTGACCAGCGCGTCGATCCGGCCGTGCCGTGCGTACGCCTCGTCGGCGAACCGCCGGGCGTCGCCGGGGTCGGTCATGTCCAGCGGCGCGATCATCTCCAGGGCCAGCCCGCGGTCGGCGGCGAGCTTGCGGGTGCGTTCGGCGGCGGCGGGATCGATGTCGCAGCCGACCACCGTCGCGCCCTGCTCGGCGAACAGCAGAGCGCAGCCCTGTCCGATGCCGGCGCCGGCGCCGGTGACGAGGGCGACCTTGCCGGAGAGCCGGCCGGTACCGTGCGTGTCGGGAGCCTCAAGGCGGGTCTCGGCTGTCACGTTGTCCTCCTGAGAGCGGTGTGTCGGGTGCCGGGCACCGGCAGCTCCACGTCCAGGGCGACCAGGAAGCGGGAGACCATGCTGTACGCGGCCACCGTGGCGGTCAGTTCGACCAGTTCGGGTGTCGTGAAGTGGGCGCGGACCGCGTCGAAGACCTCGCCGGGGACGTGCACGTCCCGGGTCATGGCATCGGTGTAGGCCAGGACCCGGCACTGCCGCTCGTCCAGGCAGGCGCGAGCTCCGGCATCCTCGGCGCGCAGTGCGGCCAGCTGCGCCTCGCTGAGGCCGGCGGCGCGGGCGTCGGCCTCGTGGGCGGTCCATTCGTAGTCGGCCCGGTTGAGCACGGCGATCCTGAGGATCACCAGTTCGCGGATGTCGGCGGGCAGGGAGATGCGCTGCCGGATGGCACCCAGCAGGCTGTTCCAGCCGTCCGCGAGCTGCGGACTGTGCAACAGCATCCGGTCCAGGGGACGCAGGTCGCCCCCGCGCCTGGCGCGGATGCGGCCCGCGACGTCCCCGCTGCCGTCAGTACCCGGGAGTCGTGCCACGGGCGTTTCCTTTCCGAGAGTTGGCGAGGCGCCGTCACGGGTTCGCGGGGCACCGCAGGGTCTGCGGGCGCACCGAGTCGCCGAAGACGAGGGCGGGGCTCTCCCCGGGGCCGGTGAACTGCGGCCACGGCGGCAGCGGGCCGCCGGCGGGGTCCCCCGTCGCGACGAAGCGCGCCCAGGTGTCGGCCATGACGGTCGCCAGGCTGTGGTCGGTGTCCCGCCAGGGCCAGTCGGGGCGTTGCGCCAAGTTGTCCAGCACGTAGGGGAGTTCGGCCGTGTGGTAGACGCCGAGATCGGGCAGACCGGGTGGCAGCGGGGGCCTACGGGTGAAGCGGTACATCCAGGTGGGCGCGCCGGAGGTGGTGCGGTGGGTGCGTGCCCAGTGCCATACGGGGCGCACGAACCGGGCGTTGCCGACGGCCCGGGCGTCCTCGCCGGGGCGGGCGTAGACGCTCCCCTCGTCCGCATTGGTGCCGACCAGCAGCGGGACGGCGTGCTGGCGGCCGGCGGCGAAGACGTCGTCGGTCGGCTCGGTCAGAACCCGGCCGTCGACGACCGGCCCGAAGTGGCCGCGCACGATCAGCTCGACGCCCGAGACGTAGCGCAGCGCTCCGATGTCGCGGCCGCCGAATCCGTCCGCGTACGCCACACCCTGTTGTCGGGCGTCTTCCTGGCTGGGCAGCGGCCCCTCCGCCCGACCCACACCGGACGCACTCTGCCCGAGGGCCGCGCGGAAGAGCGGTCGGCTCGCCTCGGCGGCCATGAGGTGGCAGATGTGGACGGCTCCGGCGGAGTTGCCCGCGAGGGTGACCCGGTCGGGATCGCCGCCGAAGGCCGCGATGTTCTCACGTACCCAGGTCAGGGCGGCGACAAGGTCGAGCAGTCCGTAGTTGCCCGATGCGCCCAGCTCGTCCTCGGCGGCCAGCTCCGGGTGGGCGAGGAAGCCGAGGGCGCCGAGCCGGTGGTTGAGGGTGACCACGACCAGGCCGCGGCCGGCCAGGGCGCGGCCGTCGTGGATGTCCTGGTGCCCGTATCCGTAGCGGTTGCCGCCGCCGTGGATCCAGACCATGACCGGCAGCCCGGTGCCCGGCGCGGGGTCGGGGGTCCACACGTTGAGGTAGAGGCAGTCCTCGCTCATGACCAGGGAGCGCCGGTCGGCGAAGTTGGTGCGGTACATGACGGAGTCGGCCGGCGGCTGCGGCTGTAGGGGCGCGGGTCCGAAATCGTACGCGCGCCGCTCGCCGTCCCAGGACGCGGCGGGCCGGGGGGGCCGCCAACGCAGGTCGCCGACCGGGGGTGCGGCGAAGGGGATGCCGCGGAAGACGGCGACACTCCCGTCCCACTCCCCCAGCAGCCGTCCGGCGGCGGTACGTGCCCGCGGGGCGTCCGCGCCGCCGCCGCGCACCCGCATCCGGGAGCCGTTGACGCCCTTCGGGGAGGCGCTCACGCCGGCGCCTTGTACAGCCGGCCGTCCTTCATGACGGCCACCAGCCGGTCGCGGTCCTGCAGGATGCGGATGTCGTCCAGCGGATCGCCGTCGACGAGCACCAGGTCCGCGAGGAAGCCCTCCCGGACCAGGCCGAGTTCGTCGCCCATGCCCATCACCTGGCCTCCGTACTGCGTGGCGGCGCGCAGCGCCTCGGCCGGGGTGAAGCCGAACCAGTCGACGAACAGCTCCAGGTCGCGGGCATTGCGGCCGACCGGGTTCCAGGCGAAGCCGTAGTCGCCGCCCGGCACGACACGGATTCCGCGCCGGACCAGTTCGGGCACGACCTGCCGGACCGACTTCTCGGTGGCCTCGACCTCCATGCCGGGCTCGGGCTCGCTGTCGGCCTCGTGCAGGTTGGCGTAAATGATGCCGGGCGTCGGCGCGACGAACAGCCGGTCGCGGGCCTGCTCCAGCAGGTCGAGGGCTTCCTCGTCTGCGAAGGTGCAGTGGTAGACGGCACGTATGCCGTGCCGCACCGCCATCTTGATGGACTCGGCGGCGTGCGCGTGGGCGGTCAGCGAGACACCGCGCGCACGGGCCACGGCAGCGGCGGCGGCCACCTCCTCCTCGGTGAACTGCACGATCCTCGAAGTGCCCTGGACCACCGCGCTCTCCCCCGACAGCGACAGCTTGACGATGTCGACGCCCAGGTTCGCCATCTCCCCGACGAACCGGGCGACCGACTCCGGGTCGGAGGCGCGGCCGTCGACGCCCGGGAAGTCGTAGACACCCGGCTCGACCATGCCCGCGGTGCCCTCCCAGGAGGCGGCCTTGAGGCGCGGGCCCGGCATCCAGCCCTCGGCGAACGCCTTGCGAGCGGCGATCTCGGTGCGAGGCAGCCGGTTGCCCCCCGAGTAGGCGCTGGTGAAGCCGTGGTCCAGCAGGACCCGACCCGCGTGCGCCACCAGCAGGGCTTTCTCCTCGTCGGGCTCGTCCCGGCGCCGCGAGCGGTGCTCGACGGTGGAACCGAAGCCGAGGTGCGTGTGCGAGTCGACCAGGCCGGGGATGAGGGTGCAGCCGCCGCCGTCGACGACCCGGGCGCCGGCCCACCGAGCGGCCGGGATCCGCGGGGTGACGGCGGTGATGCGGTGGCCCTCGACGAGGACCTCGGCGGCGAAGGGATCACTGCCGGTGCCGTCGAAGACCCGGACGCCGGTGAAGACGGTGGTGTCGCTCATGGTGCGCTCCTGAAGGTGTGCCGCATCTCGCCCAGCCCCTCGATCCTGCTGACCAGGGTGTCACTGGGGCCTATGAAGCGTTGTGGGGTGCGCCGGTTGCCCACGCCCGCGGGGGTGCCCGTGAAGATCAGGTCGCCGGGACGCAGCGGGCAGATCGCGCTGAGGTGGGCGATGAGCCTGGGCACCGGGAAGATCATGTTCGAGGTGCGGTCGTGCTGGACGACCTCCCCGTTGAGCTCACAGATCAGCTCCAGGTCGTCGCGGTCGGCCGGCTCGTCGACGCTGACGAGGGCGGGGCCCAGCGGTCCGAAGCCGGGGAAGGACTTGCCCAGCGAGAACTGGGCCGGACGGCCGGCGAGTTGAACGATCCGCTCGGACAGGTCCTGTCCCACGGTCAGCGCGGCGACCGGCTCCCAGCCGCTTGCCTCCGGGACCCGGTAGGCGTCGCGGCCTATGACCGCGACCATCTCCAGTTCCCAGTCGACGTGGCCCTCGGGCAGGTCGATGGTGGTGTACGGCCCGGTGAGGCAGCTGGGGAACTTGGTGAAGACCAGCGGTTCGGCCGGTTCCTCGTAGCCCGCCTCGGCGGTGTGGGGGCGGTAGTTGAGAGCGACGGCGAAGACCTGGCGCGGCTCGGGGACGGGGGCGCGCAGGTCGGACTCCCGGTACGGCACGGCCGTCGCCGGGTCCACGTCGGCGGACCAGCGCAGCAGCGCGTCCCACTGGGCGAAGAGCGCGGCCGGGTCGGCGTCGAAGCCCGCGGTGGCCACGCCCACGGCGCCGCCGCCGGTCAGCAGGGCCAGCCGGCCCGCGAGGTTGACGATGCGCATGCCCTCACGCCCTCCCCCAGAGAGGGGACTCCCACCCGGCGGGCGGCTCGGGAGTGCCGTAGGCGTCCTGCCAGGAGACCACCCGGTTGCGCAGCACACCCAGCCCCTCGATCTCGGCCTCGACGACGTCACCGGGTTTGAGGTAGTGGGCGAACGGGTCCTCGGTGCTCGCCGCGACGCCGGCGATCGTGCCAGTGGTGATGATGTCACCGGCGCTGTAGACCTGCGGGGAGTGGTAGGCGACCAGCTGCGGGATCGACACCGACATGCGGGAGGTGTTCGATTTCTGCCGGATGTCGCCGTTGACCCGCAGCTCCATGTCCAGGTCGTGCGGGTCGGCGATCTCGTCGGCGGTGACGATGTAGGGGCCGATGGGACAGAAGGTGTCGATGGCCTTGGAGAAGGAGAAGACGCCGGACTCCATCTCCCTGCGCTGGATGTCGCGCGCGGTGATGTCGTTGAAGACCAGGTAGCCGGCGATGTGCTCGGCCGCCTGCTCGGCGGCGAAGAACTTGCCCGGTTTGCCGATGATCACGGCGAGTTCGAGCTCGTAGTCCAGCTCCCGGGTCAGGTTGGCCGGGTAGACGATGTCGTCCTCGGGACCGATGATCGCGTCGACGTTCTGGAAGAACACGATGCCCTTGTTGACCGGGTGGGACCAGTCGACGCGCTCCAGGTCCGCGTGGTGCTCGCGGAAGTTGCCGGCCGTGTGGAAGAACTTCTTGGGCACGATCGGCGCGCGCAGCCGGACGTCCGCGAGCGCGAACGTGCGTCCGGTCTCGCCGACCTGCCCCTCGCGCTCGAAGAACGCCCGGGTCGACGGGACGTCGAGCTCGACCACCGTGTCCCCGTCCAGGCGGCCCACGAGCCCCTCGTCGAACGTCACCAGTTTCATCAAGACCTCCGGCATCAGACTCAACCCACGAACTGTCGACACTCAGCCTGCATCATTCCGATATTCACGTCAACGAGTCGCGAAGTGTGGACACCTCGTTCCAGCGTCGACTACGGTCCGGAGCATGAACACGACGTGGAACTTCTCCGGCACCCGCGCACTCGTCGCCGGCGCCGGAGGAATCGGAGCCGCCGTGACACAGGCGCTGGCCGACGCCGGGGCGCACGTGGTCGTCCTGGACCGCGACCCCGGGCACCTGACCCAGCTCTCCCGCCCCCGCGCCGCCGGGACATCCGGCGCCATCGACAGCATCACCGCCGACCTCACCTCGGCCGACGCCTGCCGCGACGCCGTCGCCGAATCCGCCCAACACCTCGGCGGGCTCGACGTGTTCGTGCACGCCGTCGGCACCAACGACCGCAGACCCGTCCTGGAGACACCCGACGAGCTCTGGGAACGGATCATCGCCGTCAACCTCAGCAGCGGCTTCTGGCTGGGCCGGGCGGTCGGCGCCCTCATGGTGCCGAGCGGCTACGGCCGCATCGTCTACCTCTCCTCCGTCTCCGGCCTGCTCGCCCACCGCGACCACGCGCCGTACGCCGCCACCAAGGGCGGCATCAATCAGCTCATGCGCGTGATGGCCCGCGAGTGGGCACAACACGGCGTCACCGTCAACGCGGTGGCCCCCGGCTACACCGAGACCGACCTCACCCGCGCCTACCTCGCCCGGCCCGGCGTGCGCGCTTCCCTGGAAGCGCTGGTCCCGGCCGGTCGCCTCGGTCGCCCGGACGACTTGCTCGGCCCCGCCCTCTTCCTCGCCTCCGCCGAGGCGGGGTTCGTCACCGGCCAGGTGCTCTACGCCGACGGCGGCCGCACCCTCGTATGACCCGCCCGTCCTGCTCATCTCGCGAAGCTCTCCTTCGAACGGAGTCGTCATGACCAACCCCCAGCGCTTCACCGGCAAGACCGTGCTCGTCACCGGCGCCGGCACCGGCTTCGGTGCCGCGATAGCGGTGCGCGCCGCCCAGGAGGGCGCCGACGTCGCGGTCCACTACCGCAGCTCGCGTGCGGGCGCCGAGGCGACGGCCGAGCGGATCACGGCGCTCGGCCGCAAGGCCCTCATCGTGCGGGCCGACATCGCCGAGCACGAGCAGATCAAGCGCGTGGCCGACGAGGTCTGGGGCCACTTCGGCCGACTCGACGTCGCGATCAACAACGTCGGCGACGTGGCCCGCGACCAGATGTCCTGGCGGGACGTCACGGAGGAGTCCATCGACCACGTGCTGGCGGTCGACGTCAAGGGCACCCTGCTGTGCACGCACGAGTTCGGCGCGCGGATGCTGGAGCAGGAGGGCGGCGGCTCCATCGTCAACATCGGCTCCACGGTGGTGGCCCGGGGCAGCGCGCGGGCCCCGCAGTACGCCGCCGCCAAGTACGGCATCATCGGCCTGACCAAGTCCTACGCACACGCCTTGGCCCCGGCCGTGCGCGTCAACGTCTTCGCCCCCGGGTTCATCGAGACGCCCGCGACGCTCGGGCGCGAGGACTGGAAGAGCGGGCGCGGCGACCAGCTGCGCAGGATGACCCCCATGGGCCGCATCCCGGGTCCGGAGGAACTCGCCGGGGCGGCACTGTTCCTGGCCACCGAGGACGCCCACCACATCACCGGCGGGTTCCTGATCGCCGACGGCGGCTACAACATGATCGGCGCCTGACTGCTGTGCGCCGTGAAAGCCCCGGCTCCGGTACGCGCGTACCGGAGCCGGGGCTTTCGCACGGGGCGTCAGCGGCGGTCGAGCAGTTCGATCAGGTTGCCGTAGGGGTCGGTCACGAAGGCCATGCGGGAGCCGGGGCGCGGGGACGGGCACGGCGGCATGCTGGACCCCGCCCCGGCCGCGACGAGCCGGCCGTACGCGGCGTCCACGTCGTCGACGCACAGGCACATGTGCCCGAAGCCGTGCCTGCCGGCCGCCTCCAGGGCGCTGTCCGCCGCCGGGCCCGGGCGGGCGGAGGGCCGGTGCAGCAGTTCCACGCGGTAGCCGCTGGGGTGCAGCAGCATCACCCCGCGCAGGTCGGTGCCTGGGACGGAGAACACCGGGGCCGCGGTGAGGTCGAGCGCCGCACGGTACCAGGCGGTGGCGGCCTCCAGGTCGGGCACCGAGATGCCCACGTGGTCGAAACGTGTCATCCCTCAGAGCACCGCCCCTTTGGTCTTCTCCCGGTCGGCGGAGGGCTCGGCCTTTGCCTGTTCGGATCCGGTGGCCGCCCGCTCCTCGCGGATGCGAGTCAGCACGCGGGTGCGCAGTTGGGTGAAGCGGGCGTCGGCGCGGGTGGTGATCTGGTCGCGGTCAGCGCCGAGACCGACGGTGAGGTTGTCCACGACGGTGGTGGGCTTCCCGCCGAGCACGACCACACGATCGCCGAGGTAGACGGCCTCGTCGATGTCGTGCGTGACGACGATGACGGTGATACCGAGCTGCGCGCGCAGCTTCAGCGTCAGGTCCTCCAGGTCGAAACGGGACTGGGCGTCCACCGATCCGAACGGCTCGTCCATCAGCAGCACGGGCGCCTCGTAGGCGAGGCCGCGCGCGATGGCCACCCGCTGCTGCATGCCGCCCGACAGCTGCCAGGGGTACTTGTCGCCGACGCCCGAGAGGCCGACGGCGGCAAGGCACTCCTCGGCGCGCTCGGTACGGGCGGCGCGCTTGACGCCCATGCCCTCCAGCGGGAAGGCCACGTTGTCCCGCACCCGCATCCACGGCAGCAGTGAGCCGCGGTAGTCCTGGAAGACCACCGCGATGTCGGCGAGCGGCCCCGCCACGGGCTGGTCGCCGTAGCGCACCGTGCCCGAGGTGGGCCTGGTCAGACCGGACAGACAGCGCAGCAGGGTGGTCTTGCCGGCGCCCGACGGTCCGACGATGCAGACGAACTCGCCCGGATCGACCCGCAGCGACAGGCCCTGGATCACGCGGTGCTCGTCCGCGCCGTGGCCGAACGTCTTGCCGACATCCTCCACGATCAGGCTGGACGCGCCTGCTTTCAGATCTCGCTGCATGATGTCGTGACCTCGTTCCGGGGCTGGGGCGTGGTCCGCCGGGTGCGGGGCGGACGTTGGTGGTACCAGCCGAGCAGCAGGTACTCGGCCGCGAGGAGCAGCACGCTCAGGCCGTAGCCGAGAATGCCGATGAGGACGGTGCCTGCCCAGGTCTCGGGCACGGCGAAGCTGGAGCCGCTTTGCAGGATGAAGTTGCCCAGGCCGACCGGGGAGCCGTAGATCTCGCTGACGACCATGAGGACCACCGCGATCGACAGTGCGACGCGGATGCCGGCGAAGATCTGCGGCAGGGCCCCGGGCAGGACGACCTTCAGCAGGCGCAGCCGCAGCGGGATGCGGTAGCTGTGCGCGGTCTCGTGCACGGCCGGGTTGATGCCGTGGACGCCGCTGATGGTGTTGAGCAGGATCGGCCACACACAGCCCAGGGCGATCAGGAAGATCTTGGGGCCGGAGCCGATGCCGAGGGTGAGGATGATGACGGGGACGAACGCCACGGTGGGGGTCGCGCGGGCGAAGTCCAGCAGCGGGGCGGTCGCCTGCCGCAGCAGTCTGCTCTCGCCGATGACGAGTCCCGCGCCGATGCCTACCGCGGTGGCGACGGCCAGTCCGGCGGCGATGTTGCGCAGGGAGAACAGCAGGTCGTCCACCAGCCCGTCGTGCGCGAGCTCCCGCCACAGGGTGGCGAGCACCTCCGTGGCGGGCGGGAAGTAGAAGCTGGTGCTGCCGGCGGTGGCGACGAGGAGGACGGCGACGCACAGGAGCGGCAGCCACAGTTGCTTGAGCGCGGACGTCCAGAAGGCGCCCTGGGATCTACGGGACATGGTGTCTCTCCCCACCCCTCATTCGGTGTGCGCCGGCGGGCGCCAGCGCAGCAGCCGGTCTTCGGCGAACTGGGACAGCAGGTTGATCAGGTAGCCGATCGCGCCCGCCGTGAGGATGTAGGCGTAGGCCTGCGCGGAGGCGCCGCCCTGCTGCGCGTTGACGACTTCGTGGCCGATGCCGGGCAGGGTGGTGAGCACCTCGACGCCGATCGCCACAAGGACGGAGGTGGTCGCCGCGAGCCTCAGCCCGGTCATGATCGACGGCGTGGCGCTGGGCAGGATCACCTTGCGAAAGCGCAGCAGTCTGGGGACGCGGTAGCTGTGCACGGTCTCGGCGATCATCGCCGTCACGGAGCGCGCGCCGTACTGGGCCTGCAGAAAGATGGGAAAGACGCAGGCGAGGAAGACGACGGTGGCCTTCATCGTCGGCGTCGACCCCAGAACCAGCAGGAACACCGGCAGCAGCGCGATGACGGGAAAGGAGCGCAGCACGTCCACGAGCAGGCGCGAGGACTGTTCGGACGCCGCGTACGTCCCGGTCACCAGGCCCAGCGGGATGCCGATCCCGACGGCGGCGACGAAGCCGGTCAGGGCGCCGTCGAGGGTGTCGCCGACCGCCTGCCAGTAGGCGCCGCTGGCGAACAGGTCGGGGAACCGCCCGAACACCGCTGCCGGGCCGGGCAGTGCCGTGGAGCTGACGAGGCCGGCCGCCGCGACGGCCGTCCAGATCAGCAGGACCGCCACGACGGCGGACAGCTGGAGCATGAGGAGTCCGGATCGCCCCGGGCCCCCGGGCCGGGCGCGCACGACGGCGCGCGCCTTGCCGGGGGTGGGACGGCGGCCCGTGGTGGAGATGGGCATGGTGGGTGTACCCCTGCCTTTGTCAGCTGCCGGTGGTGGTCGGCGCCTGGTCCCAGTAGATGGCGCTGTCCTTCGGGGTGCTGCTGAGCAGTCCGTACTGGTGCATCTTGGTGATGACGGTGCGCATCACGGTCTTGTTGACGGCGGTGTCGTAGTACGGGATCTGCTCGTCCTTGATGTAGTCGGCGGACAGCGTGGTGTACTTCGTCTGGATCGCCTTGACCGCCTCGGGGTGGGCGTTGGCATAGGTGATGGCCTTGGCGACCGCGTCGGTGAACTTCTTCGCCGTGGCGGCGTTGGCGGAGAGGTACTTCTCGGTGGAGAACAGCACGCCCTGGGGAATGCCGGGAAGGTCGTTCATGCCGTTGCCGATCGCCTGCAGTCCGGCCGCCTTGGCGGCCGCGAAGAAGGCGCCGAAGGAGTAGACGGCGTCGGTCTTGCCGCTCTTGGCGGCGTCCGTCAGCGAAGTGGTCGGCAAGGCGACGAACTTGACCTTGCCGGGGTCGCCGCCGTCCTGCTCGACCAGGTACTCGACGATGAACTGGATCGTGCCGCCCAGTGCCGCCAGACCGACGGTCTTGCCCTCCAGATCCTTGAAGGAGGTGATGGAGCTGCCCTTCTTGACCAGCAGGCCGTCGGTGGGAGCGGTCTTGGTGGTGGCCGACTCCAGTCCGGTGGCGATGCGGATCGGCATGTTCTTGGCGGCGCCCTTGAGGAAGCCGGAGCTGTCCGTCATCGCGAACTGCGCCTCGCCGTTGAGCACGGACGGCGCGTTCTGCGAAGTGTCCTGCGCACCCGCCTTGATGGTGACGTCCAGGCCCGCGTCCTTGAAGTAGCCCTGCTGCTGGGCGATGTACAGCGGCTCGAACAGGGCGCCGTTGGAGCGCAGCACGGTGATCTTCGCCGTGCCGTCACCGGACGCCGCGCCGGCGGAGTCCGCGCCGCAGGCGGCCAGCGGAGCGGTGACGGCGAGCGTCACGAGGGCGAGGGAAAGACGGCGGCCCAGCGGGCGTCTCGTGAGCTTCGACATGGGCGTTGTGCTCCTTTGCACGATGGCGGCAGCTGCGTGGACGCGTGGCCACGAGCGGATGCGGCTCTGAAGGGATGGGGCGCTTACGACGGTGTTGGCGGTGCCGGTGAGGACAGGGGGCACGGCGCTAGGAGCGAGCCGCGCGGGCGTAGGCGGTGGTGGACTCGGCCGGCGCCATGTAGGAGCGGAACAGCCCGTCGGGGTCGTAGACGCCGCGGATCTGCTCCAGCCGCTCGGCGTTGTCGGCGCTGAGACCGTGGTCGAAACGGTCGGCCACGTTGTTGTCAGAGAACTGCAGGCCCCTGGACAGGTGCTGTACGGCGGCCAGGGATCCGTGCACCCAGTTCTCGTGGGCGAGGTCCTGGGCCGGGTCGCTCCAGCCGGCGTTGGGCGAGAGGTATGCCTTGGCCTGGGCGGACCAGCAGGCGTCGGGGCGGGTCGGGTAGTGGCCCCACAGCATCCACAGCACGAAACTCGTGCCGCCGGGGATGGTGTCCAGCACGGGTGCGGAGGCGGCCAGGATGTTCTCGGCGCGTCCCTCCAGCCACACGCCGTCGACGGCCCAGCGCAGGCCCGGCGGGTTGAGGCGGTCGGCGATGTCGTAGAGCTCCTCGATGGTGGTCTCCTGGCCGGCCCGGGCGCGGACCGCCCGGTCGCGGAAGGGGGCCTGCTCCAGCGGGGCCAGGGCTTCCGGGCCGTGCTCGGGAGTGCAGAAGGCGGTGGCCGTGAGGGAGACGGTCGGGGTGTCGAGGCCGGGGGTGAAGCCGGCCTTCGCGGAGAACTCCACGGTGGTGGGCAGGGTGTCCAGGGTGTCGTAGGACCAGGCCAGCACCTCGTCGCGCAGGGCGATCGGGTAGCTGTGCACCGTGCGGACGATCCGGGTCGGGCGTTCGTACACGGTCAGGTGATAGCGGGTGACGATGCCGAAGAAGCCGGGGCCGCTGCCCCGTGCCGCCCAGAGCAGGTCGGGGTGCGTGGCGTCGGTGGCGTGCACGAGCGTGCCGTCGGCGAGAACCACGTCGACGGCGCGGATGCTCAGACAGGCCGGTCCGACGTGGCGGGAGTTCCAGCCGTAGCCGCCGCCCAGGATGAACCCGCCGATGCCGACGGTCGGCGCGTGACCGGTGGGGAAGAACAGCCCGTGCTCGGCGAGGGCCCGCTGGATGGCCGGGCCCTTCGCGGCGGGCTGGACGGAGGCGGTGCCGTTGCCGGGGTCGACGGTGATCTCCTGGAGCCGGGAAAGATCGATCAGCAGGCCGCCGTCGCGTACGCCGTTGCCGACCCAGCTGTGTCCCCCGGAGCGGATGGAGACCCGCAGCCCCTCCGCGCGGGCGAGGCGCACGGCGCGGACGACGTCCTGCTCCTCTTCGGCGATGACGATGACGTCGGGGAACCGGTCCGGCTTGCGCTCGTTCCAGACGGCGTCGAGACGGGCCTTCTCATAGCTTGCATCTCCACGACGGATGACAGCTCCCCGCATGGACTGGGCAGGGTTCGGATCGGGCGACCTGGACAAGACTGGCTCCTTGGGTGTTGCAGACATCCTGACCGTACTGTCGACATAAAAAGGCAGTCAAGGCCCCGTATGGCGACTCTTTCGGCAATCTGTCGACACTACGCGGCCTCCGTGCGCCGGTGCAGAGCGAGTGCCGTGGTGGACTCGTCCGGGGACAGATAGGTGCGGAACAGACCCTCGGGGTCGTAGCGCCGCCGCAGCCGCTCCAGCCGCGCCGCCTGCTGCGCCTCCAGCCCGTGGTCGGGCCGGTCGGCCGGGTTGGCGTCGGCGAACTGGGTGCCGTGCGCGACGGGGGCCAGGTCACGCAGCCGGTCATGGGCCCAGGTCTCGTTGCGCAGATCGTCGGCGGGGTCGTGCCACACGGCGTTGGGCGAGAAGTACAGCCGCGCCTGCGTGGACCAGCAGGCGTTCGCCCGGGTGGGCTGACCGCCCCACAGCATCCACAGCAGGAAGCTGTCCCGGTTGGGCAACCCGTCCAGCACCCGGCGTCCGGCGTCGAGCACCTGCTGCGCCGGGGCGTCGCTCCACACCCCGTCGACGGCGTACCGCCGGCCCTTGGGGGTCAGCTTGTCGGAGAGGTCGTACAGGTCGTTCAGGCTCGACGGCCGTCGCTCCGTGCGACGCAGGGCGTGCCGGAGGAAGGGCGCCTTCTCCAGCGGTTCCAGCATGGCCGCCCCCTCCCGCGCGGTGCAGAAGGCCGCCGCGGTGATGGTCGTGGTCGGCCGCCGCACCCCGGGCGTGAAGCCCACCTTGGCCGACATCTCCAGAGAGGCGGAGATGCCGGGCACGGTCTCGTGGGTCCAGGCGAGAACTTCGTCGCGCAGTTCGTGGGGGAAGACGTAGGCGCTGCGCAGGATCTGCTCGTACGCCGGATACACCCGCAGGTGGAAGCGGGTGACGATGGCGAAGAAGCCGGGCCCCGCACCGCGTACCGCCCACATCAGGTCGGGGTGGGTGTCGTCGGTGGCGTGCACGAGGGTGCCGTCGGCCAGCACGGCGTCGACCGCCTCCACGCTGAAGCACGCCGGTCCCAGGGCCCGGGAGTTCCAGCCGTAACCGCCACCGATCAGGAAACCGCCCACGCCCACCGAAGGGCAGTGGCCGCTGGGGAAGACCAGGCCCTCGGCGGCGAGCAGCGCGTTGAGGCGGATGCCCTGGACCGCGGGGCGGACGGCGGCCCGGCGGGCGGCGGCGTCGACGACCACCTCGTCCAGGGCGGAGAGGTCGATCAGCAGGCCGCCGTCGCGTATCCCGTTGCCGACCCAGCTGTGCCCGCCGGAGCGGACGGACACCCGCGTGCCGCGGGCGGCGGCCCAGCGCACGCCTTCCTGGACGTCCCGGTCCGTGGCGGCCACGAGGATGGCGTCGGGGCGGCGATCGGGTTTGCGCTCGTTCCATACGGCGGCGAGCCGGGCTTCCTCGTAGCCGGGAGCCCCTTGGGTGAGGAAGACGCCGTCGAAGTGGGTCATGTCTGCTCCGTATGCGGGTCGGGCGAGGCGGGCGGGAAGTCGAAGAGCTCCGCCGGGTTGTCGACGAGGAGCCGGCGCAGCAGTTCGGGGTCGGGGGCGATGTCGGCGAGCAGGTCGACCAGCAGGCCGTCATCGGGGGCGGCGCCTTCGATGTTCACGTGCGGGTAGTCGGTGCCCCAGACCACGCGTTCGGGCGCGTGCGCCACGAGGGCGGCGGCCAGGGCGACGGCGTCCGCGTAGGGCGGGCCCTGGCGGGAGACCCGGTCCACGCCGCTCACCTTGAGCCAGACGTCACCGGTGTCGAGCAGCGCGCCGAGGCTGCGCAGGGCGGGGCTGCGGGGGCCGTCCGCCAGGTCCACCCGGGCGAGGTGGTCGATGACGACGCGCCCGGGCAGCGAGCGGATGAGGGGCTCGTAGCGGGCGACGTCCTGGCCCTCGACATGGATCTCGGTGGCCCACCCCAGGCCCGCCACGCGCTCCAGTACGGAGTCGATCTCCTCTCGGGTCGGCGCGGGGCGCAGGTGCGGCAGGAAGTTGAGCCGGAAGCCGCGCACTCCCGCGCCGTGCAGTTCCTCGATCGCGGCCCGGGTGGTCGACTCGCCGATCAGGGCGACTCCGCGCAGCCGGCCGCCGCCGGCGGCCAGCGCGTCGACCAGCACCCGGTGGTCGAAGCCGTTGCAGGACGACTGCACCACCACGGCCCGGGACAGGCCCAGATGCACGTGGAGGGCCGCGACCTGCTCCTTGGGAGCGTCGATCGGGGTGAAGGTGCGCTCGGGCGCGTACGGGAACACCGCGGCCGGCCCGAGGACGTGGCAGTGCGCGTCGCAACTGCCCGGCGGCAGCACGAGGGAGGGTCTGCGCGGTGCCGGATGCGGGGGCGGGCAGCCCGGACTGGGCACCGCTTCGTGCACGGCCGGCTCAGTCACAGCGGGCCGTCATTCCGCCGTCGACGACGATCTCGGTACCGGTGACGAAGCGCGCCTCGTCGGACGCCAGGTAGAGCGCCGCGTACGCCGTGTCCCGACCGTCTCCCATGAACCCCAGCGGGATGCGGGCCTGCCGCTGCGCGAGCAGCTTCTCCACGTCGCCGCCCGCCCGCTGGCGGGCCAGGCGCGCCTCGACCATCGGGGTGTGCAGCTGACCGGGGACGACGGTGTTCACGCGGATGCCGTCGGGCGCGTACTGGACGGCCGTGACCCGGGACAGCTGGATGACCGCGGCCTTGGCCGCCGCGTACCCCACCTGCGCGGCACCGGTCCAGCGCAGCCCGGACGCCGAGGCGGTGTTGACGATCGCTCCCCCACCGGCGCGCCGCATGATCGGCACGACCTGCTTGCACGCCAGGAAGGCGCTCGTGAGGTTGGTGCGCAGCTGGCTGTCCCAGTCGTCCAGGGAGAGTTCGGCCGCGCCGCCGGCACGGGACCCCCCGACGTTGTTGACCAGGATGTCGATCCGGCCAGCCTGCCGTTCGGTCCGCTCGAAGTAGGCCGCCACGGCGTCCGGTTCGGTCACGTCCAGCAGTTCGGTGTGCGCCTGGCCGCCCTCCTGCCGGATCTGGCCGGCGGTGACCTCCAGCGCGTCCTTGTCGCGGTCGGTCAGGTACACGGTGGCGCCCTCGCGGGCGAAGATCACGGCGGTGGCGCGGCCGTTGCCCCAGCCGGGGCCGACGCTGCCGGCGCCACTGATGACGGCGGTCCGTCCGGCCAGGCGACCGGGCCGCGCGGGGGGCACGTCTTGGGTCACGGTTGTCTCCCTCGGTTCGAGTTGGGCGTACCGACTGTCGAGAGTCTCACTTAGTGTCGACAGAAAGTAAACATTGGAACCAAAGAGTACCGCCATACCCCCTTCAATGAAGCATAGTGTCGACAGACGTCAAGTGCTGGTGATTGAATGACAGACAGAGACAAGACCGTTTCCGACAGCCGCCCGGAGGGCCCATGGACAAGCCGGCCGTGTTCACCGACGAGGAGATCGCCTCTTTCCGCGCGGAACTGGCCGCCAAACGCGCGCCGGGCGCGTACGAGCCGGGCCGCTGGTCGGTCAGCCCGCTCAACCGGCGGCCGGAGGTGCGCGGTCCGATGCCTGGCTCCGTACGGCTGCGCGACGCCACGCTGCGGTCGGTGGAGACCTTGCCGGGCGTCGTCGCCTCCGCCCAGGCGAAGGAGGCGTTCCTGCGCCGGCTCGTCGGCGCGGGTGTCCGCGAAGTCGTCACGGCCGGGCTCGGCGGGCGGGACGACAAGGCGTTGGCCGCCGAGATCGACGTCATCAAGGGCGAGAACGCCGACTGCCGTGCCGTGCTGCCGCTGCCGCGCACGACCGGGGACCTCGACCGCGCCGCCGACGCGGGCTACGACGCGGTGCAGATCTGGGTCCAGGGTTTGGGCGAGACGTCCCTCATCTACAACCCAGCCCTCTACCAGAAGGCGTGGCGCGGCGAGGAATGGCGCACGCCGGACACCCCACGCAGCCGGGCCGACGTCCTCGCGCGGGCCGGGCACCTGATCCGCCACGCGCGGTCCCGCGGCCTGGACGTCATCGTCCCGATGCTGATGGTGTCATACCTGACCGAGGAGGTGCTGGAGGAGTCGGTCGCCGTGCTCACGGCGGCGGGCGCCACCGAGCTGACGCTCTTCGACGGCCCCGGTGCCATGAGCCCCGAGGCCTACGGACATCTCGTCGCCCGCACCAGGGACCTCGCCCCCGGCGTGCGAGTGGGGCTGCACCCGCACAACACCTTCGGCCTGGCGGTCGGCTGCGCGGTCACCGCCGTCCGGGCCGGCGCCCATGTGGTCGAACTGTCCGTCAACGGCTACTGCGGCGGCCCCGGCAACGCCGACCTCGCCGCCACCACCATGGCGTTCGAGACGCTGTACGGGGTCCACACCGGGATCAGCACCGAGCGGCTGACCGAACTGGCCCGCGCCGGTGAGGCGCTGACCGGCTACCACCTCGCCTGGAACCACCCCGTGACCGGCACCAGCGCCTTCTCCTGGGGAGGCATGGACCTCATCACCCAGGAGACCACCGTCGACCCGCTGCTGCACAACTGCCTGGAGCCCGCGCTCGTCGGCAACGCGCGCAAGGTGCCCTTCACCCCCGACAGCGGCCCCTACACCCTCGCCGACAAACTCACCGCGCTCGGTGTCGACAGCACCACCGACCAGGTCGACGAGGTACTGCGGCGGGCCCGCGCGCTCATGACGCGCGAGGGGCGTCTGCTCTCCGACGCGGAGCTCACGTCGCTGGCCCGTGAGGTGACGGACCACACCACGGGGGACGACGAGACGGCCACCCGGCGATGACGAACGCGCCCCAGCCAAGTCGGCTGAGCCTGTTTCTTCCCGCCCATCTCTCGCCCGAGCAGCGGGCCCTGTACGAGGAGATCGTCGACGGCCCGCGCGCCGGCCAGCAACTCTTCGCCCTCGTCGACGACCAGGGCCGCCTCCACGGTCCCTTCAACGCCATGCTGTCCAGCCCCCGGCTGGGCATCGCGCTGCAGGCCCTGGGCGCGGCGATCCGCTTCGCCACCAACCTGCCGCCCCGGGTGCGCGAGAGCGCGATCCTGACCGTCGCCACCGTCTGGGACAGCGACTTCGAACGGTATGCCCACGAAGCCGTCGGCAGGGCCGCGGGACTGACCGAGGCCGAACTGCGCGCGCTGCGCGAGGACACCGACCCTGGCTTCACCGACCCGTTCGAGTACGCCGCCTGGTCGGCGACCCGCACGCTCGCCGCGCACCCGGATCGGCTGGACGACGCCTGGTACGCCGAGGCGCGGGCGGCCCTCGGCGAGGCCGTCCTCTTCGAACTGTCCACCCTGGTCGGCTACTACGCCACCCTCGCCCTCCAGCTCCGCCTCTTCGGCGTCATCGCACCCGACACGGCCTCCCCGGACCACGAGCGCGGATGCTGAGCAAGGCGCCTCAGCAGGTCGCTGTCGCGCTGTCGACGTGTACGGGTGCCCCGGTGCGGGCGGTGATGTCGTCGATGGTGGTGCCGGGTGCGGTCTCGACGAGGGCGAGGCCGCGGTCGGTGACGTCGAGGACGCCGAGATCGGTGATGATGCGGTGGACGCAGGCCGCGCCGGTCAGGGGCAGGGTGCACTCCTCGACGATTTTCGGGCTGCCGTCCTTGGCGGTGTGCTCCATCAGGACGATGACGCGGCGGGCGCCGTGCACGAGGTCCATGGCACCGCCCATGCCCTTGACCATCTTGCCGGGGATCATCCAGTTGGCCAGGTCGCCGCCGGCGGAGACCTGCAGGGCCCCCAGCACGGCGGTGTCGATGTGGCCGCCGCGGATCATGCCGAAGGACAGCGCCGAGTCGAAGAACGACGCGCCCGGCAGCACGGTGACCGTCTCCTTGCCCGCGTTGATCAGATCCGGGTCGGCCTCGTCCTCGCGCGGGTAGGGACCGATACCGAGGATGCCGTTCTCGGAGTGCAGGGTGACGTGCAGGCCGGGTGGGAGGTGGCCGGGGATGAGGGTGGGCAGGCCGATACCGAGGTTGACGTAGGAGCCGTGGGTGAGTTCGGCGGCGACGCGGGCGGCCATCTGCTCGCGGGTCCAGCTCATGCGCGTACGGTCCTCTTCTCGATGTGCTTGTCGGCCGCCTCGGCCGACGTCAGTGCCACCACCCGCTGCACGAACACACCGGGCAGATGGATCTCGTCGGGCTCCAGCTCGCCGGGTTCGACGAGGTGTTCCACCTCGGCCAGCGTCACCCGTGCCGCCATGGCGGCCAGAGGGTTGAAGTTGGCGGCCGCCTTGCGGAAGACGAGGTTGCCGTGCCGGTCGCCCCGCCAGGCCCGCACGAGCGCGAAGTCGGTGGTGATGCCGTGTTCCAGGACATGGCTACGGCCGTGGAAGTCGCGGGTCTCCTTGGGCGGGGAGGCGACGGCGACCGTGCCGTCGGCCGCGTAACGCCAGGGCAGACCGCCCTCGGCGAGCTGGGTGCCGACGCCGGCCGGGGTGTAGAAGGCGGGGATGCCCGCTCCCCCGGCACGCAGCCGTTCGGCCAGGGTGCCCTGCGGGACGAGTTCCACTTCCAGTTCACCGGCCAGGTACTGGCGGGCGAACTCCTTGTTCTCGCCCACGTAAGAGCCCGTGACGCGGGCGATGCGACCGGCCTCCAGCAGGATGCCAAGACCCCGGCCGTCCACGCCGCAGTTGTTGGAGACGACCTCCAGCCGGCTCGCGCCTTGTTCGTGCAGGGCCTGGATGAGGGCGGCCGGGATGCCGCTGAGGCCGAAGCCCCCGACCGCCAGCGACGCGCCGTCGGAAACGTCGGCGACCGCCTCCGCGGCACTCGCACACACCTTGTCCATGGGAAGAGGCCTTTCTACTGCTGGTGGTTCGGGCGTACGGCGTCGGAGAGGAGCTTGGCTCCGCCGTGCGCGGTGAGTCCGCCGTCGACCGGGATCTCCGCTCCGGTGATGAAGGCGGACTCCTCGGACAGGAGGAACACCACGAGCGGAGTGACGTCCTGGACGGTTCCGGTCCGGCCCAGGGGTGTGCCGTGGAGGTTGGCCTCGCGGAAGGCGGGCGCGGCGGAGGCGGTCATGTCCGTCTCGATGTAGCCGGGGTGGATGGTGTTCACGCGGATGCCGCGCGGGCCCAGCTCCATGGCGGCGGTCGCCGACAGGCCGCGCAGCGCCCACTTGCTGGCGGTGTAGGCGACCGGGTAGTGGGCGGTCAGTGCCGCCGAGGAGCCGACGTTGACGATCGACGCCCCGGGACCCATCAGCGGCGCCAGGTGCTGGATGCCCAGGAGCGGCCCGGTGACGTTGACGGCGTGGACCCGGGCCATGTCCTCGGGGCGCACGGCGTCGAGGCGGGCGCGCCAGGTGACACCTGCGTTGTTGACGAGGCCGTGTACCCGGCCGTACGACTCCCCCACCTCGGCGGCGAGTTCGGCCCACTCCATGTCACTGGTGACGTCGAGGCGGCGGCAGCCCGGTGCCTCGCTCACGTCGGTGGCGATCACGCGGGCGCCCTCGCGGGTCAGTGCCTCGGCCTCGGCGGCGCCCTGCCCGCGGGCCGCGCCGGTGACGACGACGACCTTGCCGAGGAGTCTCTTGGGGTGCAGGCCGGTCACGGCCGCTCCCGGGGCCGGCGCCGGCCGGTCGGCAGCGGCACCGGGTCGGCTCCGGCGACGACCGTGTTGGAGACGGTGCCGATGCCCTCGACGGTGAGGGTGACCGTGTCGCCGGGTTTGAGCGGCGGCGGGTCCTGCCTGCCGCGTACGCCCCACAGCTCGGCCAGGCAGCCGCCGTTGCCGCAGGTGCCCGAGCCCAGGACGTCGCCGGGGCGCACGACGGTGCCGCGGGAGGCGTAGGCGACCATCTCCTCGAAGGTCCAGCTCATGTTGGACAGCAGGTCCTCGCCGACCGTCTCGCCGTTGACCTGCGCGGTCAGCGCGAGGCGCAGGAAGCCGTCCTCGTCCCGGTACTTCTCCACCTCGTCGGCGGTGACCAGGTAGGGGCCGAGCGTGGTCGCGGTGTCCTTGCCCTTGCAGGGGCCCAGGCCCACCTTCATCTCCGCGGACTGCAGGTCGCGCGCGGACCAGTCGTTGAGGACGGTGTAGCCGATGATGTGGTCGCGAGCCTGCTCAGGGGTGAGGTCGCGGCCCTCCTTGCCGATCACGGCGGCCACTTCGAGTTCGAAGTCGAGCACGGCCGAGCCCGGCGGCATGGGGATGTCGTCGTGCGGGCCGTACACCGCGTAGGGGTTGGTGAAGTAGAAGGTCGGGGCCGCGTACCACTGCTCGGGCACCCCTGCGGCCCCGTCCACCGACCGTCGCACGCCCTCGACGTGCTCCTCGAAGGTGACGAAGTCCCGGACGGTGGGCGGCTGGAGCGGCGGCAGCAGGCGTATCTCGGAGACATGGGGTCCGGCCGGGATGTCCAGGGTGGCGGAGCCCGCCTCCAGCAGCTCGGGCAGGCCACCGCCCTCGGCGAGCAGACCGGCCAGGGAGCCGACCCCGGGCAGGGCGTAGAGCGTGCCGTCCTCTTCGACGACGGCCACGTGGCGTCGGTTGCGGTACTCGTACGCGGCGAAGCGCATGGCGGATTCCTGTCGGCGTGCGGGGTGGGCGCGAGGGGCCCGGGGGCGCGGCGTGGGAGTCAGGGCGTTGACAGGGCCACCGCGCCCCCGGGGACTGGGGGCTGCGCCGGTCAGACCGGCGGGGCGACGAAGACGCCGCGGTCGACGTCGTTGAAGGACTCCTTGGTGACCAGCTCGTTCATGGGGTTGGCGGTGCCCCACTGGTCGGTGACTTCGGGCTGGGAGAAGTCGTAGACGTGCGGGTGCCAGGTGTCCTCGTCCAGCAGCTCCAGCTCCGTCGTGTACTCGACGGTGTTGCCGTGCGGGTCGAGGAAGTAGGTGAAGGTGTTGTCGCCGGCCATGTGCCGGCCCGGCCCCCAGATCTTCTTGAAGCCGGCCCGGATCACCCGGCCGGAGCCGCGCATGTACTCGTCGATGCCGCGCATCTCGAAGGAGACGTGGTGCAGCGAGGTGTGCGGGCCCTTGGCGATGGCCATGGAGTGGTGCTGGTTGCTGATCCGCATGAAGTGCATGACGTCACCGATGTGCGGATGGCCGAGCGTGTCGGACAGCCGGAAGCCGAGGTGCTCCTCGTACCACGCCTTGGTCCTGTCCAGGTCCGGGGAGTTCAGCACGACGTGCGACAGCTTGACCGGGATCGACTCCTTCTCCTCGATCTTGCGGTGCTGCCGTACGGCGACGTCCGCGGAGACCTCGATGGTGCGGCCGTCGATGTCGAAGAAGCGGAAGCCGTAGCCGCCGCCGGGGGTGTCGACCTTGCCCGGCTGGGAGACCAACTGCACTCCGCCCGCCAGCAGTTGCTCGGCGAGCGTGTCCACGTCGGCAGCGCTCGCGGCGCCGTAGGAGACGAGGTCGAGACGCTTCTCCTCGGCCTTGCGCAGCCGTACCACGTACTGCTCGGGACTGCCCTCGGCGGCGAGGAAGGAGAGGCCGGAGTCCTCGGCGACCTTGGTCAGGCCCCAGACGCCGGAGTAGAAGTCGAGTTGCTTGTCGTAGTCGGGCACGGCGAGGTCGACGTGCCGCAGATGGGTCAGCAGCCGGTGGGACATGTGGGGGGCCTCCTCAGGCGAGGTCGAGAAGCGCGGCGGCGTTTGCGCCACGGATCGCGTGGAAGTCGGAGCCGGGCAGGCCGGCGGCGCGCAGGGCGGCGAGCGGGTCCTCGGCACCCATGTCGAAGGCGTAGTCGGAGCCGAGCAGGACCCGGTCGGCGCCGGCGACGCGGACCAGCTCCCGCAGCACGTGCGGGTCGTGGACGAGGGAGTCGAAGTACAGCCGCTTCAGGTAGCTGCTCGGCTCGTGCGCGCAGCCCCGGGCGTCGGGCCGGGCCCGCCAGGCGTGGTCGGAGCGGCCGACGTGGGTGGGCAGATAGCCGCCCCCGTGGGCGGCGATCAGCTTCAGCGCCGGGTGCCGGTCGAGGACTCCGGAGAAGATCAGGTGCGACAGCGCGACCGCGTTCTCCACCGGCTGGCCCACGGTGTTGGACAGGTACCACCGGTCCAGGCGCTCGTCGAGGGTGCAGCCGAAGGGGTGCAGGAACAGGATGGCGCCCGTCTCCTCGGCGCGGGCCCAGAAGGGCTCGTACGCCGGGTCGGACAGGTCCCGTCCGGGGGCGTGGCTGGAGATCTCCACCCCCAGCAGCCCCTGTTCCAGGGCGTGTTCGAGGGCACGCACCGCCTGCTCGGGGTGCTGGAGCGGGACGAGGCCGAGCCCGTGCAGCCGCGTCGGGGCCTGCGTGCAGTGGGCGGCCGTGGCCTCGTTGGCGAGCCGGAAGACCTTCTCGGCCGTCTCCTCGTCCGCCCAGTAGTGGTAGTGCGAGGGCGACGGGCTGACCAGCTGCACGTCCACGCCCTGCGCGTCCATGGCGGCCAGCCGTGCGGTGACGTCGGTCATCCTCGGGGCGCGCTCGCGGACCATGGGGCCGCTGACGGCGAGGGCCGCGGGGCCGTTGCGGCGAGCGTCCAGAGCGCGGGCCTCGGCCAGGCCCGGCAGGTCCGCCACCAGGGCGTCGACCTCGGGCAGCAGGACGTGGGCGTGCACGTCCACGGTGGCGGCGGTCACGGCAGTTCCTTCAGGAGGTTCATCGTGCGTCCGATCAGTCCGGGCAGGTCGGCGTCGCGCACGCCGTCCAGCTGCCACTGGCCGATCTGCACCGACGCCTCGACGACGGCCCGCACCCGGGGGATCCGGCGCTCGTGGTAGCTCTGGAACAGCTCGTCGTCCCAGTCCCGTCCGCTGGTGAGGAGTTCGGCGAGGACCAGGGCGTCCTCCAGGGACATCGCCGCGCCCTGGGCGATGGTCGGCGGGCAGCAGTGGGCGGCGTCCCCGACCAGCACCACCCGGCCGCGGTGCCAGGAGCCCTCCACCAACAGCCGGTTGAACCAGGTGTAGTTGACCTTTGCCGGGTCGGTGATGTGCTTGGTGATCTCCGGCCAGGCACCGCCGTACTCCTGCCCCAGGCGGCGCATCTCGTCGGCGTAGTCGGCCGGATCGACGGCGGCGCGCTCGCGGCAGCCCTCGACGAGGAACGCGTAGACGGAGTCCTCGCCGGTGGGGGTGTAGCCGGCGATGTAGGCCGGGCCGCCGTAGGCGAGGTCGGTGCGTTCCACGCCCTCGGGGCGCGGGGCGGCGATGCGCCAGATGGCCATGCCGGTCGGCTCGGGTTGGTCGGGGATGCCGACGGCGGCACGCGTGGCGGAGTTCAGGCCGTCGGCGCCGATCACCAGGTCGTAGCGTCCCGCGGTGCCGTCGCTGAAGCGGACCGAGACGCCGTCGGCGTCCTGCTCCAGTTGCTCGGCGGTGGTGCCCAGGCGCACCGTGGCCCCGGAGTCGCGGACCGCGTCGATGAGGATCTGCTGGAGCCGGGGGCGCTGCATGCCGAGGGTGGCGGGCAGGTCGTCGCCGCCGGTTTTGATGTCCTCGGCGACGTACAGCACGGTGCCGTCGGGGGCGGTGATGCCCAGCGTGCCGAAGGGGAAGCCGGAGGCGCTCACCCGGTCCCAGACGCCGAGTTCGCGCAGGACGCGCAGGGCGTTGCCCTGGAGGGTGATGCCGGAGCCGGTGGTGGCGTTCCAGTCGGGCTTGGCCTCGACGAGGTCGACGGCGATGCCGGCGCGGCGCAGCAGAACGGTCACGGCGTTGCCGGAGGCGCCGCCGCCGATGACCAGGACTCTGCGGATGGTGCTGTCTGCCATGTCGGGGATTCCTCCCGAGTTCGGGCCGCGCGACGTCGGGCGGCAGGGGGTGCGGCTCGCCCGCCGTGGGGCGGGCAGGTGGGGCTGAGCGGGGGGCCGGATGCGCCGTTGCTGTCCGGGAAGGACGCATCCGGCCCCGTTCGGCGGGCTACTTGACGGCGATCGGGTTGACGGGGGAGCCGACGGCTCCGGTGATGGGCAGGGGCGCGGCGGTGAGCCAGAACTCGTACACGCCGTCGGCCGCGCAGTCCGCGGCGAGCGCGTCGAGGTCCCACATCTCGCCGATGAGCAGGCCGATGTTGGGGATGGCGACCTGGTGCAAGGGCTGGAAGGCGTGCTCGAACTCGTTGGGCCGGACCTCGAAGCCCCAGGTG
>NZ_JBTWMV010000038.1:0-69309 GCF_054850255.1 Streptomyces sp. 7R007
CCCCCCCCCCCCCCCCCCCCCCCCCCCCCCCCCCCCCCCCCCCCCCCCCCCCCCCCCCCCCCCCCCCCCCCCACCGCCTTGTCCGCATACGTTCTTCCCGCTGCGAGCCGTCGAGTCAACGGCGGCTCCCCATACGGGAGATCGGGGGTGCACTCGTGCGCATCGGACTGCTTACGGAGGGTGGCTATCCGTATGTGAGCGGTGACGCCAGGCTCTGGTGCGACCGGCTCGTGCGCGGGCTCGATCGACACGAGTTCGACCTCTACGCGCTCAGCACCAGCGAGCGCCAGGAGGACGAGGGCTGGGTCCCGCTGCCGCCGCAGGTCAGCCGGGTGCGCACGGCGCCGCTGTGGATGGCCGAGGACGACGGCGTCGGCCATGGGCGCCGTGCACGGCGGCGGTTCGCCGAGGCGTACGGCGAACTGGCGGCCGTTCTCTGCACGGCCCCGCAGGAGGGCGCGACCGCCGAGGCGGACCGTTTCGGCAGGGCGCTGTACGCGCTGGCCGAACTCGCCCGCGACGAGGGCGGGCTGACGGGCGCGCTCCGCTCCGAGAGCGCCGTACGCGCCCTCGAGCGCGCCTGTCGCGCGCCCGGCGCCCTGCGCGCGGCGCGCGAGGCGCGCGTACCGGATCTGCTCGCCGTCGCCGCACACCTGGAACGCGCTCTGCGCCCCCTCACGCTCGACTGGTACGAGGACGACGGCCTCGGCTCGGTCGACCTGTGCCACGCGACGTCCGGCGGGGCCGCCGCCCTGCCCGGGCTGCTCGCCCACCACTTCTTCGGCGTCCCCCTGCTGGTCACCGAGTACGGGGTGCGGCTGCGCACGCACTACCTCGCCTCCCGCCAGGCCCCGCCCGCCGTGCGGTCCCTGCTCGCCGCCTTCCACGGCAGGCTCGCCGCCGAGATCTACGGGCGGGCCGCGCTCATCACGCCGGGCAACGCCCACGCGCGCCGCTGGCAGGAACGCTGCGGCGCCGACCGGGCCAGGCTGCGCACGGTCTACCCGGGCATGGACGCCTCCCGCTTCGCCGAGGTCGGCGAGTCCCCGGAGAGCGCGGACCCCGACACGCTGGTGTGGATCGGCCGCGTCGAACCCGCCAAGGACCTGATCTCGCTCCTGCACGCCTTCGCGGAGATCCGCAAGGAGGAGCCGAAGACACGGCTGAGGATCGTCGGCACGCCGGCCGGCCCCGAGGGCGAGTCCTACCTCGGCCACTGCCGGGCGCTCGCCGCGCAGCTCTTCCCCGACGAGGCCGACGGCCTGCACGCCGTGGGCGACAACCCCGTCTCCTTCGAGGAGATCGGCGGCCCGGAACTGCCCACGGCCGCGGACGCCTACGCCGCCGGCGCGGTGACGGTGCTGTCGAGCGTCGTCGAGGGTTTCCCGATCACGTTGGTCGAGGCCATGTTCTGCGGGCGCGCGACGGTGTCCACGGACGTCGGCGCGGTCGTGGAGGTCATCGGCGGTACGGGGCTCGTCGTACCGCCGCGCAACCCGCGGGCGCTCGCCGAGGCGTGCGTGGCGCTGCTGCGCGACCCCGAGCGCCGCGAGCGCCTGGGCGCGGCCGCGCGAGCGCGGGCGCTCGAACTGTTCACCGTCGAGCAGAACATCGCGGCATTTCACGGCATTTACCTGGAGATCGTCTCGCGCACGCCGGTCCGCCGTGTCCTCCTCGACCCCGCCGGCGAGCCCCTGCCGTTCGCGGCCCCGGCCGAGTCCCACGTCCCCGGCCGCTGGACCGGGACGGGGACGCGGGTGGTGGCCCGCGGCGGCCCGGGGTGGCCGACGGCCGGCACCGACCGCGGTGGGGCGGGGGGCGCCGAGGATGGGACGGGTCGCGCGGATGCGGATGCGCACGCCGGTGCGGATCGGACGGGGGCAGGACCGGTCGCCGGAGACGGTGACGGTCGGTCCGGAGGCGGTGACGGTCGGCCCTGGGGCGGCAGGCCGGGCGGTGGACGGACGGCCGGTGGACGGCCCAGGTGGGCTGTCAGCGCTTCTGGGACGGGGCCGGCGGTCGGTTCCTCGGCCGCGTTGCGTGCCACTGCTCCGGCTCCGGCTGCCGCTCCCGCTGTGGAGGGAGTGCGATGAGCGGCCTCGGAGAACTGGACCGGCCCGGCATGCCGAGCGGCGCCGACGCATGGGACGCGCGGTCGCGGGAGTGGACGGCGAGGGAGCCGGAGGAGAAGGAAGCCGAGCCGTCGGCTGAGCGGCCGTCGGCAAACGCCGACGCCCCGGCTGCGGCGCGCGGCGACACCCGTACCGCCCGAGCTCCCGAAGCCCCCGGCACCCCGTCCGCCCACCGTCGTCAGCCCCCCTCCCGCCGTACGCCCGCCGACCCCGTGAAGGCGCTGATGCACCGGCACCGCGAGCTGTGCGAACGGGCCGTCGACCCCTTGGAGATCGCGGCCGGCCTGGAGGCGCACGGCGTCACCGACCGGACCGCCGCCCGCTTCAGGCACCGGGACGTCTTCTCGCTCGCGGAGGAGATGTTCGCCCGCGCCTCCCACGCCGACCACGACGAGGACACGCCCCCGCGCCCCGCACCCACACCACCCGACGAACCGCGTACCCGTTGGCCCCTGCTCACCCTCCTCCCCGGCGCCCTGGGCATCGCGACCGTCGTCGGCCTGCGTCTCACACACGGCCGGCCGCGCCTGGCCGTGGCCGTCGTCGGCGCCCTGGCCCTGTCCGTCGCCCTGCGCGCGGCGATCGGCAGGGGCCCGCTCGGCGCGGACCGCACCGGCCCGGCCGCCCCCGCGCAGGCCCCGGGCGCCGGTGTCCGGACGTACTGGCTCCTCGCCTACGCCCTCCTCGGTGACGGACTCCTGCGCGCGGCCGTCGACGCGGGCCCCGCCGGCTTCCCCACCGTCACCGCGAACGGCCCGTGGCCCGTCGCCACCGCCCCGGTCCTGGCCCTCGCCCTGTCCTGCGCCCCCGCGGCCTGGTGCGCCCACCTCTTCACCAGCCGAGCCCGGCGCAGACGGGACGCCAGCCGGCGCCTGGAGGACTTCGCCGCCTCCGTACGGCCCCTGCTGCTCGGCACGTTCGCCCTCTACCTGTGCGCCCTGGCCGCCCTGCTCGCGGTGTGCGGCGCCGCGCTGGACGAGCCCGCGGCCCCTGCCCAGGCCCTGTCCCTGGGCGCCCTCCTGCTCCTCGCCCGCCTCCTCACCACGCACGGCTTCACCCGCGCCCCCGCCCTGGTCCTCACCGCCACGGCCGCCGCCGAGGCGGCCGCCCTGGCCACGGCCTTCGCGGGCCGCCTCCCCGGCTGCGGCTTCCTCGCCACCCCCGTGGAGGCCCTCGTGCAGGCCATGGGCCCCGGCGCGGTCCCGGCCCTCGTCTGCACCGCCGCCGCCCTGACCCTGCTGATCCACGCGACCGGCACCCTCACCCGGGCCTCGGCCCACCCCCCACGGGCCGGCCACTGACGGCAGCAACCGCACCCCCCGAAGGAGAACCCCGAATGATCACCTCCCGACCCGAACCCTCGGCCCCGGGAGCCGCCCGATGAGAGTCCTGCTGATCGGAGCCAACGGCTACCTCGGCCGCTTCGTCGCCGACCGTCTGCTCGCCGACCCGGCCGTCCAGCTCACCGCGCTCGGCCGCGGCGACGACGCCGACGTCCGCTTCGACCTCGCCTCGGGCAGCCCCGGCGCCCTCACCCGCTTCCTCGACGCGGTGCACCCCGGTGTCGTCGTCAACTGCGCCGGCGCCACCCGGGGCGGCGCCCGCGAACTCACCCGCCACAACACCGTCGCCGTCGCCACCGTCTGCGAGGCCCTGCGCCGCAGCGGCTGCGGCGCCCGACTGGTGCAGATCGGCTGCGGTGCCGAATACGGCCCGAGCCAGCCCGGCTCCTCCACGGCCGAGGACGCTATCCCGCGCCCCGGCGGCCCGTACGGCGTCAGCAAGCTCGCCGCCACCGAGCTGGTCCTCGGCTCCGGCCTGGACGCGGTCGTGCTGCGCGTCTTCTCCCCGGCCGGTCCCGGCACCCCGGCCGGCTCCCCGCTCGGCCGCCTCGCCGAGGCCATGCGACGCGCCATGCAGTCCGGCGACGGTGAACTGAAGCTGGCCGGCCTCGGCGCCCAGCGCGACTTCGTCGACGTACGCGACGTGGCCCGCGCCGTGCACGCCGCCTCGCTCTCCGCCGCCCAGGGCGTCATCAACATCGGCTCCGGCCGCGCCGTCCGTCTGCGCGACGCCGCCGCCATGCTCGCCCGCGTCGCCGGATACGGCGGTGCCCTCCACGAACTCGACGGCCCGCCCGGCCCCCTGCGCGCGTCCATCGGCCACCCGCGCACCGACTCCGACCACGCGGCCCCCGTCGTATATCCGTACCCGGACGGCTGCGGCAGCTGGCAGCAGGCCGACGTGCGCACCGCACGCGACCGCCTCGGCTGGCGGCCCCGGATCAACCTCGAAGAGTCCCTCGCCGACATCTGGATGGAGGCGGCATGCCGCATCTGACCAGCACCCGAGCAGGCACCACCGGCACCGACGTCCGTACCGGCTTCGGCGTCCCCGGCTACGCGCACCCGCTCGTCGCGCCGACGGAATGGGGCGAACTGACCCGCCCCGGCACCCCCTTGCACTGGGTCGTCCTCAACGTCGCCGACGGCCCCGGCAGCCGCCCCGACCCGCACTGCCTGGAAGCCGCCGGACGCCTGCGCAACGCCGGCGTCCGCGTCCTCGGCCACCTCGACGCCCTCCACGGAGCCCGCGCCGCCGGCGAGCTGCTCGCCGACGCGCACCAGTACCTCGACTGGTACCAGGTCGACGGCTTCCTCCTGGACCGCTGCCCGACCGAGCGCACCACGCTCCCGGAGATCCGCCGCACCGTCACCACGCTCCGCGCGATGCGTGACGGTGCCCACATCGTCCTCGGCCACGGCACGCACCCCTACCCGGGCTACGCCGAGAGCGCGGACCAGCTCGTCACCTTCTCGGGTCCCTGGAGCGACTACCGCTGGTCGCAGGTGGCCGAGTGGACCGCCGACCATCCGCCCGAGCGGTTCTGCCACTTCGTCCACGGAGTGCCCCGCCCGCACCTGGAGGAGGCCCTGCGCATCGCCCGCTGGCAGGGCGCCGCGACCATCTACTTCACCGACCGCACGGACCGCGGCGGCCGCGCCGACCCCTGGGAGACCATGCCCGGCTACTGGGACGACCTCGTCTCGCGGGTCGGAACGGGTGTCTCGGAATGAAGATGGCCATGGCAGTGTTACAGGGAGAACAACCGTAGTGATTGACCGATCAACGGAGTCCCCGTGTCGCTGCCACCCCTGGTCGAGCCAGCCTCTGAGCTCACCGTAGACGAGGTCCGCAGGTACTCCCGCCACCTGATCATCCCCGACGTCGGGATGGACGGGCAGAAGCGGCTGAAGAACGCCAAGGTGCTCTGTGTGGGCGCCGGCGGCCTGGGCTCGCCGGCGCTGATGTACCTGGCCGCGGCGGGCGTCGGCACGCTCGGCATCGTGGAGTTCGACGAGGTCGACGAGTCGAACCTGCAGCGCCAGATCATCCACAGCCAGGCCGACATCGGCCGCTCCAAGGCCGAGTCCGCCCGTGACACCGTCAAGGGCATCAACCCGTACGTGAACGTGATCCTTCACGAGGAGCGGCTTGAGGCCGACAACGTGATGGACATCTTCAGCCAGTACGACCTGATCGTCGACGGCACCGACAACTTCGCGACCCGCTACCTGGTCAACGACGCCTGCGTGCTGCTGAACAAGCCGTACGTGTGGGGCTCGATCTACCGCTTCGACGGCCAGGCCTCCGTCTTCTGGTCCGAGCACGGCCCCTGCTACCGCTGCCTCTACCCGGAGCCCCCGCCCCCCGGCATGGTCCCCTCCTGCGCCGAGGGCGGCGTGCTGGGCGTGCTGTGCGCGTCCATCGGCTCCATCCAGGTCAACGAGGCGATCAAGCTCCTCGCGGGCATCGGCGAGCCGCTGGTCGGCCGCCTGATGATCTACGACGCCCTGGAGATGCAGTACCGCCAGGTCAAGGTCCGCAAGGACCCGAACTGCGCGGTCTGCGGCGAGAACCCGACCGTCACCGAACTCATCGACTACGAGGCCTTCTGCGGCGTCGTCTCCGAAGAGGCCCAGGCGGCGGCCGCCGACTCCACGATCACTCCCAAGCAGCTCAAGGAGTGGATCGACGAGGGCGAGAACATCGAGATCATCGACGTCCGCGAGATCAACGAGTACGAGATCGTCAACATCCCGGGCGCCAAGCTGATCCCGAAGAACGAGTTCCTCATGGGCACCGCCCTGGAGAGCCTCCCGCAGGACAAGAAGATCGTCTTGCACTGCAAGACGGGTGTCCGCAGTGCGGAAGTCCTCGCGGTCCTGAAGTCCGCGGGCTTCGCCGACGCCGTGCACGTCGGCGGCGGCGTGATCGGCTGGGTCAACCAGATCGAGCCGCACAAGCCGGTCTACTGACCGCACACGCTCCGCTCGGCGGGGGCTCCGCGCACCACGGGTGCCCGGAGCCCCCGCCGTCGTCATGAGCAGACCTTGCCGTCCTTGGGCACCGTCCCGTCCAGCAGGTAGGCGTTCACCGTCGCATCGACGCAGTCGCTCCCGCTGCCGTACGCCCCGTGCCCCTCGCCCTTCCAGGTGAGCTCCACACCGACGCCCTTGCCCAGCTCGTCGGCCATCTTCCGGGCGCCCTCGTACGGCGTGGCCGGGTCGCCGGTGTTGCCGACCACCAGGATCGGCGCCGCACCCGGCGCGCTCACCTCCGGCGTCTCGTACTGCCCGGCCACCGGCCAGTCGTGGCACCAGCCGGCCGTGTCCCAGCCGAGGAAGTCCCCGAAGACCGGCGAGATCTTCTCGAACGTCGGCAGCAGCTTCTTCGTCTCCGCCGCGGTCGGCCGCTCCTTGTCGTCCAGGCACGATATGACCCGTTGCGAGTGGGTCGTCGTGCCGTAGTGCCCCGAGGCGTCGCGTTCGTTGTAGCCGTCGGCCAGCTGCAGCAGCTCCGAACCGTCCCCCTGCTCCGCCGCGTCCAGGGCGCTGGTCAGCGTCGGCCAGCCCTCCTTGCTGTACAGCGGCAGGACGATGCCGGTGACGGCGAGGGTCTGCGTCAGCCTCCGGCCGGGGCTCGACGTCGGCAGCGGGTTGGCGTCGATCCGCTTCAGCAGGTTCGCGATCTTCTGCGAGCCCTGCTTCGGGTCCTGGCCGGTGGACTTCAGGTAGTCGTTCAACGCGCGCTGGAAGCCCCGCGTCTGGTTCTCCGCGTGGCCCACGGCGTCGGCGCTCGGATCGACGACCGCGTCCAGGATCAGCCGCCCCACGTTCTTCGGGAACAGGTGGGCGTAGACCCCGCCCAGTTCGGTGCCGTAGGAGATGCCGAAGTAGTGCATCTTCGTGTCGCCCAGGACCTGCCGCATCAGGTCCATGTCGCGGGCGGTGTCGGTGGTCGACACGTGGGCCAGCAGTTTCCCGGCGGCCTTCTGGCAGCCCTTGCCGAAGTCGGCGGCGTCCTGCAGGTACGCCTTCTCCTCGGCCGGTGTGTCCGGGGTGGCGTCGATGTCCTCGGCGGCGTCGATCGCCTTGTCGCTGCGGCAGCGCACGCCCTCGCTGGCGCCCACCCCGCGCGGGTCCCAGCTCACCAGGTCGTAGCGCTCGCGCAGCTTGGAGACGGTGGCGGCGTACGACGGCAGCGTGGACACGCCCGACCCGCCGGGGCCGCCGAAGTTGAACAGGAGCGAGCCGATGCGCCGGCCCCCGTCGGCCTGCGCGCGGATCAGGGCCAGCCCGATGGTCTCGCCGTCCGGCTTCGACCAGTCCAGCGGCACCTTGAGGGTCGCGCACCGCCAGTCGTTGCCGGGTGCGGGGGAGTCGCCGGTCGCCTTGCAGTGGCCCCAGTCGAGGTGCTGCGCGGTCAGTGAGGAGGGCAGGGCGGCGGTCGTACCGGAGGAGCCGCCCGACGGCGAGGCCGCCGCGCTCGTCTTCCGGTCGCTCTTGCCGTCGTCGGACGAGCCACCGCCGCACCCCGCCACCAGGAGTGCGGCGGCGGCCCCGAAGGCCGTCCACCGTGCGAAACGTGCCATGTGCGTTCCCCCCTCACAGGCCGTCCGCACCGAGCGGCGGACGGCGGTCAGGCCATAGTAGGCGGATCAAGCAGACCCTGCCCGAGCCTGTGGATAACTCTCTGACCTGCGGGTTCGCCTCGATGCTTTGGTCGGGTGCTACGAGCAGACGGTCCCGGCCGCAGGAACCTTCCCGTCCAGCAGATAACCGTTCACCGCGCTCTGCACGCACTTGTTCTTGCTGTCGTAGGCCCCGTGCCCCTGGCCCTTGTACGTCAGCTCCACCCCGACCCCCTTGCCCAGCGCCTGCACCATCCGCCGCGCGCCCTCGTACGGCGTGGCCGGGTCGCCGGTGTTGCCCACCACCAGGATCGGCGCCGAGCCCGACGCGCTCACGTCGGGATGGTCGGCGGCGCCCGGCACGGCCCAGTCGGTGCAGCTGACCATGCCCCAGGCCATGAAGTCGCCGAACACCGGGGAGGCGGACCGGAACTCGGGCACCTTCCCCTCCACGTACCCGGGCGTGTACCGCGCCTTGTCGTCGGCGCAGTTGACGGAGATGTTGGCGGCGGCGATGTTGCTGTACTCGCCGTTCTCGCTGCGCCCGTTCATCGAGTCGGACAGCGCCAGCAGCACCTTGCCGTCACCGTCGTACGCCTGCTCCAGCCCCTCGGTGAGGTACTCCCAGAAGTCCTTCGAGTACAGGGCCTGCGCGATGCCGTTGGTCGCCGCGGTCTGGGTCAGCTCGCGCGGGAAGACGCCGGAGATCGGCTTGGCGTCGAGGTCCTTCAGCAGGGTGGCGATGCGGTCCTCGACGTCCTGGGCGCTGTCGCCGATCGGGCAGGCGGTGGTCTTGGAGGTGCAGTCCTCGGCGAAGTTGTCGAGCGCGAGCTGGAAGCCCCGGGCCTGGCCGAGCGAGCTCTGTTCCATGTCCTGCGTCGGGTCGACGACGGCGTCGAAGACGGCACGGCCCACGTGCCGGGGGAACAGGTGGGCGTAGACGCCGCCGAGTTCGGTGCCGTAGGAGATGCCGAAGTAGTGCAGCTTGTCGTCACCGAGGACCTGCCGCATCAGGTCCATGTCGCGGGCCGCGTCGGTGGTGCGCACGTGCGGGAGCACCTTCTTGGAGTGCTTCTCGCAGGCCGCGTTGAACTCCTTGGTGTTGTCCAGCAGTTGGGTGCGTTCGGCGGCGTTGTCGGGGGTGGCGTCCTGCTGGAAGTAGGCGTCGAGCTGCTGGTCGTTCTCGCACTTCACCGGGGCGCTGCGGCCGACTCCGCGCGGGTCGAAGCTGACCAGGTCGTAGCGGGTGCGCAGGGTCGCGTAGTCCTCGCCGAAGGCGGGCAGGGTGGTGACGCCCGAGCCGCCGGGGCCGCCGAAGTTGAACAGGAGGGAGCCGATGCGCCGGCTCGCGTCGCCGCTCGCCTCCGCCCGGATCAACGCGAGATCGATCGTGTCGCCCTTGGGCCTGGCCCAGTCGAGGGGCGCCTTCATGGTGGCGCACTGCCAGCGGTCACCGTTGGGCAGCGGTGAGGGGGCCGTGCCGTCGCCCTCGGCCTCGGACGGGGTCGGACAGTCCTTCCAGCCGAGCTTCTGGGCCGTCAGGTCCTCGTCCTGCGCGTCGTCGCCGCAGCCCGCCAGCAGGGAGGACAGCAGCACGGCGGTGGCGGTCAGGGCGGCGGCGCGCAGCCGGGGAGGGTTGGGCATGATCCCATCGTGCGGTCACGCGCGTGGGCGCGCTCGGGGCACGGGCCGTACGAGGTACGCGCGCGTGCCCGGTTACAGCGCTCCCTTGCGGGTGAGCTGGTTGAAGGCCAGCCAGCCGGGCAGGACCGGCAGCCACAGCGTCAGCAGCCGGAACAGCAGCACGGCCGGGGCGGCGACCTCCTTGGGCAGGCCCACGGCGATCAGACCGACGGTCAGCGTGGCCTCGACCGCGCCGACACCGCCCGGTGTGGGGGCCGCGGAGCCGAGGGCGTTGCCGGCGAGGAAGACGACGGCGACGCTGGCGATGCTCAGCGACGTCGACTGGTCGCCGAAGGCGCGGATCGAGGCGTCCAGGCACATCACGAAGCAGGCGGTCAGCAGCAGCATGCCGCCGATGCCGGTGACGAGCTTCTGCGGCCGCTGCAGCACGTCCAGCATGCGCGGCACGACGCCGGCGAACAGCGAGCGCACGCGCGTGACGACGAACTTCCGCAGGAACGGCACCGAGGTGACGACCAGGATGAGCACCGCGGCGGTCAGCAGACCCGCGATGACCGTGCGGGACGGCGACAGCGACGGCGTCTTCTCCGTACCGGTCAGGTAGCCGAAGGACAGCAGCATCAGGATGTGGCAACCCAGCCCGAACAGCTGCGAGGCGCCGACGCTCGCCACCGCGAGCCCGGGCCGCACCCCCGCGCGCTGCAGGAAGCGCGTGTTGAGGGCGACACCGCCCACCGCGGCCGGGGCCACGATCTTCACGAACGACCCGGCGACCTGCGCGCCCACCGTCCGCAGGAAGGGCACCCGCTCGGGCACGAACCCCAGCAATGCCATCGCCGCCGCGAAGTAGCTGGCCACCGAGAACAGCACGGCCGCCGCCACCCAGCCCCACTGGGCGTTGGCGACCAGCGGGCCGAACTCGATGTGGGTGAGCTGTGTCAGCAGGAAGTAGGCGCCGATGGCACCGGCCATGAAGCTGATCAGCGTCCGCGGACGCACCCGCTCCAGCCGGGCCGGCTCGACCGGCGCCTGCGGCCGGATCCGCAGCACCTCGTAGCGGATCTGCGTCAGCAGATCCTCCTCGCGCGCCTCCTCCAGGGCCTCGTCGATGGCCCGCTTCTCGGCCCTCGCCTCCGCCCGTACGGCCTTCTTGTCGGGCTTCTCCAGTACGGGCTTGGCGTGCTCCTCGGCTTCCTCCAGGCGGGCCTGTTTGGCCTGCCGGGATGCCTCCAGGACCGCCTCCCGCTCGCGCTGGGCGCGTTCCCTGGCCAGTTTGCGCAGCGTCGCGCGCGTGGAGCGGCTCAGGGCGATGGGCTGGAGCATGGGCAGGCAGTCGGCCACGGCGTCGGGGCCGAGGACGCCCACCGCCGAGGCGACCGCGCGCTCGGCGCCCACCCGCAGGCCGAGCGTCACCAGCAGTTGGGAGACGTCCATGCGCAGCAGCAGGTCGCCGGCCGCGATCTCGCCGACGCGCAGGTCGGTGAGGATCACCGTGCCGGAACGATCCACCAGAATCGCGTCACCCACGAGCCGGCGGTGCGCGATGCGCCGCGACTGCAGCGCCCGCACCTGGTGCCAGGTGTCGTGCAGCAGCTCGTCGGTGATCTCGTCGTCGGAGAGCGAGTCGAGGGTGCGTCCTCCGGTGTGCTCGTAGACGAGCATCACGGCGTCGGGACCGAGCTCGGAGGTCGCGATCAGCTTGGGCGCGTTGGCGCCGGCCGCGATGGCGGCGTACGCGAGCAGTGCCTCCTGCTCCAGGGCCTGGCGCAGCGACTGGAGGCTGCTGCGGGTGGCGAAGCCGCGCAGCGTGAGGTTGCGCCACGCGCGGTAGAAGAACCCCTGCGCCTGCTGCTCCCGGTCGACCACGGTCACGTCGAGGGGCGGCCCGTCCTCCAGGGTGACGAAGTAGCGCCGGCCGCGGTCGCCGGTCTCCGGGGTCTCCGGGACCTCCTCGCGGGAGGCGGTCACCGGACGGAACCCGACGTGCCGCAGGCCCGCCATCAGCGTCCGCCCCGTGGGCCGCACGTTGGGCGAGCCGACCGCGTACAGCGTCCCGTAGGCGATGGTCCAGCCGATCAGCACCGTCAGGATGATCGAGAACGGTGTCGTGTACCCGGTGACGAGCATCGAGAAGGCGTCGAGGAGCAGCACCATCCACAGCACCGCGCGCCAGCGCGGCCGGCGCGACATGCCGACCGCGGTCATGTACGCGATGACCGGCGCGAGATAGCCGTGCACCGGATCGGTGAGGGCGTGGATGTCACCGGGGGAGGGCTGGGTGAGCGCCTCCTGGATGGAGCCCGGGGCGGCCTTGGCGACCCACAGGTCGGTCGCCAGGGTCACCCCGTGCGCGAGGACCGCCGCGAGCACGCCGTCGGCGATGCGCAGCCCGTCGCGCTTGATCAGCCGCTCGATCGCGAAGGCGACCGGCACCAGGAGGATCGCGATGCTGGACGCCAGCCCGGCGATCTTGATCAGCAGGTCGGGGGCCTGGCCGGTGCCCTTGTTGATGTCCTGTTCGAGCCCGGAGGTCGTGCCGTGCGCGACTGCGGAGATCCCCAGCAGGACGACGATCGCCAGCACGCCCACCAGCAGGCGCATCAGGTCGGAGGGGCGGTGCACGCGCGCGGGGAGCAGCGGCTCGTCGCCCTCCACCTCGTCGATGTGCGCCTCCTCGACGAGCTGGGTGCCGTCCCCGCGCACGTCCTCGGCGGGCGTGTCGGCGGTGTCCGGGCGCGAGGAAGCGTCAGAGGTGCTCTCGGCGCCCTCCGGCTGTGCACCCTGCTGCTTCATCGTCTCTTCTTGATCTCGTATCACCAGTCACCGCCCGCACGATGGTGGCATGCCCCACCGACACACGGGGGCATCAGGGTGCAAACGCGGGGGCGCACAGTCTGCCGGATGCGCCGCCCGGGGGCGAGCGTTACGCACAGTCGCGAGCGCGTCGCACTGTCGGTGGCGTGGGGCAGGATGGGCCGGATGAGCGAGGAGAGCCTGCCGTATGAGGACCCTTCCCACGCGCTGCCCGAATACGCCGAGCGCGTCCTGGAGGTGGCCGAACTGATCCCGCCCGGGCGTGTCATGACCTACGGGGACGTCGCCGAATGGCTGGAGGAGGGCGGCCCGCGGCAGGTGGGCCGTGTGATGGCCCTCTACGGGGGTGCCGTGCCGTGGTGGCGCGTCGTGCGCGCGGACGGCGTCCTGCTGCCGGGGCACGAACTGCGGGCGCTCGACCACTACCGCGCCGAGGGTACGCCCCTGAAGGAGGCGAGCCGGGCCGCCGAGGGCCACCTGCCGCGCCTCGACATGAAGCGGGCGCGGTGGGACGGCGGTGAGCGCGTGGAGGGCCACACCTGACAGCTTCCGCCATAGGTCAACCCGAGGTGTGACCGGTGACCCGTACGGGGGAAGCGGGGCACCTCCGTGACATGACGTACGTTCGTGAGGCAAGGGACACGCGCGTCGCGAGTGCCGTGAGGGAAGAGGCGGAAGCCCTGCTTCCGTACTGTCCGTCGGCGTAGCGTCGGCTGCACCCGCCCCGCTCATCTCCCGATCACCGCCCTGCACGGGCGGTGGTCCGACAACCAGCACAACCACCAGGACCGGCGAACCACGTGAGCTCCTCTTCCTCCACCAGGCGCCTGCCGCATCCCGCGATGCGGCAGGGGAACCGTGGCGCTTACCGACTGGTCCGTACCCCGCCGACCCGGCCGGATCCCCCTCGTCTGGACGCGTCCCAGCGCGCCGTGGTTGACCACGAGACCGGACCGTTGCTCGTCCTCGCAGGTCCGGGCACCGGCAAGACCACCACGCTGGTCGAGTCGGTGGCGGCGCGGATCGCCCGCGGAGGGGACCCCGAGCGCGTCCTGGTGCTGACGTTCAGCCGCAAGGCGGCCGTCGAACTGCGCGACCGCATGGCCCTGCGCGTGGGCGCGGCCCGCGCCCCCCAGGCGACCACCTTCCACTCGTTCTGCTACGCCCTGGTCCGCGCCCACCAGGACAGCTCCCTCTTCGTGGAGCCGCTGCGCCTGCTGTCCGGCCCCGAGCAGGACGTCACCGTGCGCGAACTGCTCGCCGGCCAGCCCGACCTGGAGCGACTGGGTCTCGCGCACGTGAAGTGGCCCGACGAACTGCGCGCCTGCCTGACCACCCGCGGCTTCGCCGACGAGGTCCGGGCCGTCCTCGCCCGCAGCCGCGAACTGGGCCTCGACCCGGCCGCCCTGGACGCCTTCGCCCGCCGCATCGGCCGCCCCGACTGGCGCGCCGCGGCCGCCTTCCTCGCCGAGTACCTCGACGTGCTCGACCTCCAGGGCGTGCTCGACTACGCGGAACTGGTCCACCGCGCGGTCCTGCTGGCCCGCCGCCCCGAGGTCGCCGCGAGGCTGGCCGCGCAGTACGACGCCGTACTCGTCGACGAGTACCAGGACACGGACGCTGCCCAGGTACGGCTGCTGCACGCGCTGGCCGGCGGCGGCCGCACCCTGGTCGCCTTCGGCGACCCCGACCAGTCGATCTACGCGTTCCGGGGCGCCGACGTGAACGGCATCCTGGAGTTCCCCGCGGCCTTCCCGCGCGCGGACGGCCGCCCGGCGCCCGTCGCGGTCCTGCGCACCTCCCGCCGCTCCGGCGCCGCCCTGCTCGCCGCGACCCGGCTGCTCACCCAGCGCATGCCGCTGACCCGGCTGCCGGCGGAGAAGGTACGCGCGCATCGCGAGCTCGTCCCGGCGCGGGACGGGGGCCGGGTCGAGGTCTACACGTATCCGACGGCCGGTACGGAGCTGGACAACATCGCCGACATCCTGCGCCGGGCGCATCTGGAGGACGGCGTTCCGTGGGGCGAGATGGCCGTCCTGGTGCGCGCGGGCTCCCGCACGATACCGACGGTCCGCCGCGCGCTCACGGCCGCGGGCGTCCCCTTGGACATCGACGGCGACGACCTGCCCCTCCGGCACGAGCCCGCGGTGGCGCCACTGCTGACGGCGTTGCGAGCGGTGGCCATGGCGGAGGCGGCCGATGGCGGGGCGCGGGGCGAGAGCGCGGGAGCGGTCGGGGGGGACGACGAGGGCGCCGCGGTGGCGGCCGCGGAGGACGCCGAGGTCGAGGAGACGGCGTCGGAGGGCGGTCAGGGCGACCAGGGCGGCCAGGCCAACAAGAGCGACAAGAGCGACAAGAGCGACAAGGCCGACTCCGTCGATCATGTCGATCAGGCCGACGAAAGTGGCGAACCCGATGAAACCGGCGAGCGGGCCGGCTGCTGGCTCGGCACCGAGACCGCCCTCACCCTCCTCGCCTCCCCCCTCGCCGGCATGGACCCCGCCGACCTGCGCCGCCTCGGGCGTGCTCTGCGTGACGAGGAGCGGGCCGCGGGCAACCCCCTGCCGCCGCCCTCGGACGAACTGCTCGCGCGGGCGCTGGCCGAGCCCGAGCGGCTCGTCGCGCACGACCCCGCGTACGCGCGCGGCGCCCAGCGGCTCGGCGCGCTGCTGCGCAAGGCCCGTGAGCGCCTCGCGGGCGGCGGTACGGCCGAGGAGGCCCTGTGGGACCTCTGGGAGGGCACACCCTGGCCCGAGCGCCTGGAGCGCACCGCACGGCGCGGCGGCGCGGCCGGCCGCAACGCCGACCGTGACCTGGACGCCGTGTGCGCGCTGTTCGCGACGGCCGCGCGCGCGGAGGAGCGCACCGGCGGCCGGGGCGCCCTGAACTTCCTGGAGGAGATCGAGGCCGAGGACATCGCCGCCGACACGCTCGCCCGGCGCGCCGTGCGGCCCGACGCCGTACGCCTGATGACGGCGCACCGCTCCAAGGGCCTGCAGTGGCGCCTGGTCGTCGTGGCCGGTGTCCAGGAGGGCCTGTGGCCCGACCTGCGGCGCCGCGGCTCGCTCCTGGAAGCCGACCGCATCGGCCGTGACGGACTCGCCGAACCGCTCACCCCGGGCGCACTGCTCGCCGAGGAGCGCCGCCTGTTCTACGTGGCCGCCACGCGCGCGCGGGAACGCCTCGTCGTCACCGCCGTGAAGGCGCCCGCCGACGACGGCGACCAGCCCTCCCGCTTCCTCACCGAACTCGGCGTCGAGCCCAAGGACGTCACGGGCCGCCCGCGCCGCCCGCTGTCGGTCGCCGCACTCGTCGCGGAACTGCGCGCCACGACCGTCGACCCGCGGGTCTCCGACACCCTGCGCGAGGCCGCCGCGCACCGGCTCGCCCGCCTCGCCGCGCTGGCCGACGAGGACGGCCGCCCGCTCGTCCCGGCCGCCCACCCCTACCGCTGGTGGGGCATGTACGAGCCCACCGAGAGCAAGGTGCCGCTGCGCAACCGCGACCAGCCCGTCGTCCTGTCGGGCAGCGCCCTGGACCAGCTCGCCAACACCTGCGCCCTGCAGTGGTTCCTCGGCCGCGAGGTGCGGGCCGACGCCCCCGCGACGACCGCGCAGGGCTTCGGCAACGTCGTCCACGTGCTCGCCGACGAGGTCGCCTCCGGCCACACACCGGCCGACCTCGCCGTCCTCATGGAGCGTCTCGACTCCGTGTGGAACGCGCTCGCCTTCGACGCGCCGTGGAAGTCGGCGCAGGAGAAGGACAACGCGCGCGTGGCGCTCGAACGCTTCCTGAAGTGGCACGTCATGGACCGCACCGGCCGCACCCCGGTGGCCAGCGAGCACGACTTCGACGTCACCCTCGAAGCGGGCGACTACGAGGTGCGCATCCGCGGCCAGATGGACCGCGTCGAGGCCGACGGCGAGGGCCGCGCCTACGTCGTCGACTTCAAGACCGGCAAACAGGCGCCCACCGCCCGCGAGGTGGAGCGCCATCCCCAGCTCGCCGTCTACCAGCTCGCCGTCCGCGAGGGAGCCGTCGACGACGTCTTCGACGGGGTGCGTCCCGAACCCGGCGGCGCCGAACTGGTCCACCTGCGTCAGGGAGCCGCCCAGCGCGACGGCGGGGAGACGCTGCCCAAGGTGCAGGCCCAGGAGCCCCTGGAGGGGGAGTGGGTCGGCGAGCTGCTCGCCACCGCCGCCGGCAAGGTGCTCGACGAACGGTTCACACCGACCGCCGGACAACACTGCACCCACTGCGCCTTCCAGGCGTCCTGCAGCGCGCGTCCCGAAGGGCGGCACATCGTCGAGTGACGGGGGGTGATCGACGACACCCCCCGTGCTGACCTGCGCTTCCGTGAGCCCCGAGGGCGATGTGGCCTCCGCTGTCAGTGGCCGCCGCTAGCCTCTCTGACGTGCCGCCTCGTATCACCGATCCCGATCAGCTCAAGGAGCTTCTCGGGATCCCGTTCACCCCGGAGCAGACGGCCTGCATCACCGCGCCGCCCGCACCGCAGGTGATCGTGGCCGGCGCCGGGTCGGGCAAGACGACGGTGATGGCGGCCCGCGTGGTGTGGCTGGTCGGCACCGGCCAGGTCGCCCCCGAGCAGGTGCTCGGCCTGACCTTCACCAACAAGGCCGCCGGCGAGCTCGCCGAGCGCGTCCGCAAGGCGCTGGTCAAGGCGGGCGTCACCGACCCCGACGTCATCGACCCGGACAACCCGCCCGGCGAGCCGCTGATCTCCACCTACCACGCCTTCGCCGGCCGCCTCCTGACCGACCACGGCCTGCGCATCGGCCTCGAACCGACCTCCCGCCTGCTCGCCGACGCCACCCGCTACCAGCTCGCCGCCCGCGTGCTGCGCGAGGCCCCCGGCCCCTACCCGGCGCTCACCCGCTCCTTCGCCGACCTCGTCAGCGACCTCCTGGCCCTCGACTCCGAACTCGCCGAACACCTCGTACGGCCCGAGGACGTGCGCGCCCACGACGCCGAGCTGCTGCGCGCCTTGGAGGGCGCCAAGCTCACCAACGCCGACCTGCGCAAGGTCCCGGAGGCCGCCGCCGCCCGCCGGGAGCTCGCCGACCTCGTCGTGCGCTACCGCGCTGCCAAACGCGAGCGGGACCTGCTCGACTTCGGCGACCAGATCGCCCTGTCGGCCCAGCTCGCGCACCAGCCCGAGGTGGGCCGCATCCTGCGCGACGAGTTCCGCGTGGTCCTCCTCGACGAGTACCAGGACACCTCCGTCGCCCAGCGCGTCCTGCTCGCCGGCCTCTTCGGCGGCGGCACCGGCCACCCCGTGACCGCCGTCGGCGACCCCTGCCAGGCCATCTACGGCTGGCGCGGTGCCTCCGTGGCCAACCTGGACGACTTCCCCGAGCACTTCGCCCACCCCGACGGCCGCCCCGCCACCCGGCAGGCGCTCAGCGAGAACCGCCGCAGCGGCGGCCGCCTCCTCGACCTCGCCAACGGCCTCGCCGAACCCCTGCGCGCCATGCACGCGGGCGTGGAGGCCCTCCGCCCGGCCCCCGGCGCCGAACGGGACGGCAGCGTGCGCTGTGCCCTGCTGAGCACCCACGCCGAGGAGATCGAGTGGATCGCCGACTCGATCGCCCACCTCGTCGCCACCGGCAAGGCACCCGGCGAGATCGCTGTCCTGTGCCGTACGGCGACCGACTTCGCGGAGATCCAGGGCGCCCTCGTCGCCCGGGACGTGCCCGTCGAGGTGGTCGGCCTGTCCGGGCTGCTGCACCTGCCCGAGATCGCCGACCTGGTCGCCGTCTGCGAGGTCCTCCAGGACCCGGGCGCCAACGCCTCCCTGGTCCGCCTGCTGACCGGCCCGCGCTGGCGCATCGGCCCGCGCGACCTCGCCCTCCTGGGCCGCCGCGCCCGACTGCTCGTCTCCCACGCGCGCGTGGACGACGACGGCGACCGCGACCGCCGCCTCGCCGAGGCCGTCGAGGGGGTCGACCCGTCCGAGGTGATATCGCTCGCGGACGCCCTGGACACCTTCCTGGAGATGCCGCTCGACGCCGGACAGGAGGACGACGGCCTGCCGTTCAGCGCGGACGCGCGCGTGCGGTTCGCCCGCCTCGCCACCGAACTGCGCGACCTGCGCCGCTCGCTGGCCGATCCCCTGATGGACGTCCTCCACCGCGTCCTCGCCGTCACCGGCCTGGAGGTGGAACTGTCGGCGTCCCCGCACGCCCTGGCGGCCCGCCGCCGCGAGACGCTCTCCAACTTCCTGGACATCGCCGCCTCCTTCGCCGCCGGCGACAACGAGGCCAGCCTGCTCGCCTTCCTCGCCTTCCTGCGCACCGCCGCCCAGTACGAGAAGGGCCTCGACAACGCCCTGCCCGGCGGCGAGAACACCGTCAAGGTGCTCACCGCCCACAAGTCCAAGGGCCTGGAGTGGGACGTCGTCGCCGTCCCCGGCCTGGTCAAGGACACGTTCCCCAGCACCAAGGGCCGCGAGAAGTGGACGGCCCAGGGCAAGGTCCTGCCGCACTCCCTGCGCGGCGACGCCGACACCCTGCCCGACGTCGACACCTGGGACGCCCGCGGCCTGAGGGCCTTCCACGAGGCCATGAAGGAACACCAGCACACCGAGGAACTCCGCCTCGGCTACGTCACCTTCACCCGCCCCCGTTCCCTCCTGCTCGGCTCGGGCCACTGGTGGGGGCCCAGCCAGAAGAGACCGCGCGGACCGTCCGACTTCCTCACGGCCCTGTACGAGCACTGCGCGGCCGGCCACGGAGAGATCGAGGCGTGGGCGGACGAGCCCGCCGAGGACGAGGAGAACCCGGCGCTCCACCTGCCCGCCGCCGACCAGGTCTGGCCCCTGCCCCTGGACGACGCCGCCCTCGCCCGGCGCCGGGCCGCCGCCGCGACCGTCCTGGCCCACCTGGACGACCTGACCGCCGACGCGGAGGGCCACCCCGCGGCCGTACACGACGCGGACCACCACGAGGACCCGGACTGGCCCCCACCCCCGCAGGACGACGAGCCGCCGTACGACGAGGAGGACCCCTTCACCGAAGAGGACCCCTTCTCCGAAGCCGAGGGAAACCCCTTCGCCGAGGAGGCCCCGGACGACTGGGACTCCTGGCCCGCCGAACGCCCGAGCGTGCCGCACCAGGCAGCCGCCCCCGAGGACACCGGGCCGGGAAGCGCCCGCGCGCACCCCGACGCCGGGGCCGGACGCCGGTCCACCCGTCTCACCCCGGAGGAGGCCCGCACCATCGCCTCCTGGGACCGCGACCTCGACGCCCTCACCGGCGAGCTCCTGCGCGCGCGGGAAGCCGTCACGGACGTGCCCCTGCCCGCGTCGCTCACCGCGTCCCAGGTGCTGCGCCTGGCCGCCGACCCGGACGGCTTCGCGCAGGAGCTCGCACGTCCCATGCCGCGCCCCCCGCAGCGCGCCGCGCGCCGGGGCACCCGTTTCCACGCCTGGGTCGAGTCCCGCTTCGAGGAGCTCACCCTGCCCATGCTGGAGCCGGAGGACCTGCCCGGCGGCGAGGCCGAGATCGCCGACGAGCGCGACCTCGAAGCCCTCAAGGAGGCGTTCGAACGCACCGAGTACGCCCACCGCACGCCCTACCGCGTCGAGGCACCCTTCCAGCTCGCCATCGCGGGCCGCGTGGTGCGGGGCCGCATCGACGCCGTCTACAGAGAAGACGACGGCGAGGAGACGACGTACGAGATCGTCGACTGGAAGACCGGCCGCGCCCGCACCGCCGACCCGCTCCAGCTCGCCCTGTACCGGCTCGCCTGGGCCGAGCAGCAGGGTGTTCCCCTGGAGAACGTCAACGCCGCGTTCCTGTACGTCCGCAGCGGTGAAGTCGTACGACACGACGACCTGCCCGGCCGGGCCGCGCTGGAGCGGTTGCTGCTTCAGGAGCCCTCCGCGCAAGCGAACTGTGAGGAACCGCCCAACCAGGATGTCGGTGCGGGCCGATAGGCTCGTGACCATGAGCCAGCCCGTTGACAGTGCCGTCAGCGCCGTCCGTACGTACATCGAGCAGCACCGCGCCGCCTTCCTCGACGGCCTCGCCGAGTGGCTGCGCATCCCCTCCGTGTCGGCCCAGCCCGATCACGCCCCCGACGTGCGCCGCAGCGCCGACTGGCTCGCCGCCAGACTCGCGGAGACCGGCTTCCCGACCGCCGAGGTCTGGGAGACCGCCGGCGCCCCCGCCGTCTTCGCCGAATGGCCCGCCGAGGACCCCGCCGCCCCGACCGTCCTCGTCTACGGCCACCACGACGTGCAGCCCGCCGCCCGCGAGGACGGCTGGGACAGCGAGCCCTTCGAACCCGTCGTCCGCGACAACCGCCTCTACGCGCGCGGGGCGGCCGACGACAAGGGCCAGGTGTTCTTCCACACACTCGGCGTCCGCGCCCACCTCGCCGCCACCGGCCGCACCGCTCCCGCGGTGCACCTGAAGCTGCTGGTCGAAGGCGAGGAGGAGTCCGGCTCCCCGCACTTCCGCGCCCTGGTCGAGCAGCACGCCGACCGGCTGGCCGCCGACGCCGTGATCGTCTCCGACACCGGCATGTGGGCCGAGGACACCCCCACGGTGTGCACCGGCATGCGCGGCCTCGCCGAGTGCGAGATCCGGCTGTACGGCCCCGACCAGGACATCCACTCCGGCTCCTTCGGCGGCGCCGTGCCCAACCCGGCGACCGCCGCCGCCCGCCTGGTCGCCGCTCTGCACGACGAGCACGCGCGCGTGGCGATCCCCGGCTTCTACGACGGCATCGTCGAACTGACCGAGCGCGAGCGTGAACTCTTCGCCGAGCTGCCCTTCGACGAACAGCAGTGGCTGCGCACCGCCAAGTCGTACGCCACCCACGGCGAGGCCGGACACACCACCCTGGAGCGCATCTGGGCCCGCCCCACCGCCGAGGTCAACGGCATCGGCGGCGGTTACCAGGGTCCCGGCAGCAAGACGATCATCCCGTCCTCGGCGATGGTGAAGCTGTCCTTCCGGATGGTCGCGGGACAGGACCCCGCCCACATCGAGAAGGTCGTCCGCGCCTGGGTCGCCGAGCAGGTCCCCGCCGGCACCCGGCACGAGATCACCTTCGGTGCGGCCACGCGCCCGTGCCTGACGCCGCTGGACCACCCCGCCCTGCAGGCCGTCGCCCGCGCCATGGGCCGCGCCTTCGGCACACCGGTCCGCTACACGCGCGAGGGCGGCTCCGGCCCCGCCGCCGACCTCCAGGAGGTCCTGGGCGCACCCGTGCTCTTCCTGGGCATCTCCGTCCCCTCCGACGGCTGGCACGCGCCGAACGAGAAGGTCGAGCTCGACCTGCTGCTCAAGGGTGTCGAGACCACGGCGTACCTGTGGGGCGACCTCGCCGAGACGTGGCGTCATGAGCCCTGAGCGCCCGGCGCCGCCCGTCGCGCCGAACCGCCCGCCGAAACAATCCGTTCCCTGGGGGAGTTGGAAGCACCCGTGACCACCTGGACCGACCACACCGCCGACCGACCCATCTCGCTCACCGCGCCGAGCGGTATCGACCGCGCCGCCCACCACCGCCTCGACGAGGCGTGGCTCGCGGCGGCGTGGAGCCACCCCACCACCCGCTGCTTCGTGGTCTCCGGCGGTCAGGTCCTCATCGACGAGACGCCCGACGGGCGCACCGAACTCGTCATGACCCCGTCCTTCGAGGCCCCCCTCACCGAGGCGCACCGCTACTTCCTGGGCATCGACGCCGACGGCGTCAGCTACTTCGCCCTGCAGAAGGACGCTCTGCCCGGCCGCATCGACCAGTCCGCACGCCCGGCGGGCCTGCGCGAGGCCGGCCTGCTGCTGTCACCGCGCGACGCGGGCCTGATGGTGCACGCGGTCGGCCTGGAGAACTGGCAGCGCACCCACCGCTTCTGCTCGCGCTGCGGCGAGCGCACGGTCATCGCAGCCGCCGGGCACATCCGCCGCTGCCCGGCCTGCGGCGCCGAGCACTACCCGCGTACCGACCCCGCCGTGATCATGGCCGTCACCGACGAGGACGACCGCATCCTCCTCGGCCGCCAGGTCCACTGGCCCGAGGGACGCTTCTCCACCCTCGCCGGCTTCGTCGAGCCCGGCGAGTCCATCGAGCAGGCGGTGCGCCGCGAGGTCTTCGAGGAGGCCGGCATCACGGTCGGCCCGGTCGAGTACGTCGCCAGCCAGCCCTGGCCGTTCCCCTCCAGCCTCATGCTCGGCTTCATGGCCCGCGCGACCACGACCGAGGTCAACGTCGACGGCGACGAGATCCACGAGGCCCGCTGGTTCTCCCGCGAGGAACTCCACGCGGCCTTCGAGTCCGGCGAGGTCCTGCCGCCGTACGGCATCTCCATCGCGGCCCGCCTGATCGAGATGTGGTACGGCAAGCCCCTTCCCACGCGCAGCTTCGTCTGACCGTGAGCTCCGTCTGACGAGGAGCTCCGTCTGACGAGGACCTGCGTCTCACGCGGACATGAGAAAGCGGCCCCCGAGTCTCGTCCCAGGGGCCGCCTTGCACACTCCGGCGTCGCGTTACGCGCCGATCTTCTGCTTCACCTGCGCCAGCGACGGGTTCGTCAGAGTGGAACCGTCCGGGAAGAGCACGGTGGGAACCGTCTGGTTTCCGCCATTCGCCTTCTCGACGAACGCCGCGGACTCCGGGTCCTGCTCGATGTTGATCTCGTCGTACGCGATGCCCTCGCGGTCCAGCTGGCTCTTGAGCCGGCGGCAGTAGCCGCACCACGTGGTGCTGTACATCGTCACAGTGCCCGGCATGTCTCTCGCGCTCCTCGGCTGCTTGGGAATCGGTGGTCGCAGTGGTGGAACGTACTTGAAAGGACCACCATTCCCCTACGGGTGCCCCGCTCGACGTGACGCCTGCCGCATTAGTACGACTACGGGTACCTCCCTGTGGACAACCGGCGCTCGCGTCTCCGGCGACCTGGCAGCATGGCGGTGTGACAGCAGCAACGCACTCCACGCTCTTCCCGCAGGTACCGGACTCGGCCGACGCGGTGCTCGAAGGGCTCGACCCCGAGCAGCGCGAGGTGGCCACCGCCCTGCACGGGCCGGTGTGCGTGCTCGCGGGCGCCGGCACCGGCAAGACCCGGGCGATCACCCATCGCATCGCCTACGGGGTGCGCGCCGGGATCCTCCAGCCCTCCAGCGTGCTCGCCGTCACCTTCACCAACCGCGCCGCCGGCGAGATGCGCGGGCGGCTGCGCCAGCTCGGCGCCGTCGGCGTGCAGGCCCGCACCTTCCACTCGGCGGCCCTGCGCCAGCTGCAGTACTTCTGGCCGAAAGCGGTCGGTGGCTCCATGCCCCGCCTGGTCGACCGCAAGATCCAGCTCGTCGCCGACGCGGCCGCCGCCTGCCGGATCCGCCTCGACCGCGGCGAGCTGCGGGACGTCACCGCCGAGATCGAGTGGTCCAAGGTCACCCAGACCGTCCCCGCCGACTACACGGCGGCCGCCGCCAAGGCCGGCCGCGAGGCCCCCCGCGACCCGGCCGAGATCGCCCAGCTCTACTCCGTCTACGAGGACCTCAAGCGGGAGCGCGCCGTCATCGACTTCGAGGACGTCCTGCTGCTGACCGTCGCCGTCCTGCAGGACCGCCAGGACATCGCCGAACAGGTCCGCGCCCAGTACCAGCACTTCGTCGTCGACGAGTACCAGGACGTCAGCCCCCTTCAGCAGCGCCTGCTGGAGCTGTGGCTCGGCGAACGGGACAACCTGTGCGTGGTCGGCGACGCCAGCCAGACGATCTACTCGTTCACCGGAGCAACCCCCGACCACCTGCTCGACTTCCGCGTCCGCCATCCCTCGGCCACCGTCGTCAAGCTGGTCCGGGACTACCGCTCCACCCCCCAGGTCGTCCACCTCGCCAACGGTCTGCTCGCCCAGGCCCGGGGCCGGGCCGCCGACCACCGTCTGGAGCTGATCTCGCAGCGCCCGGCGGGCCCCGAGCCCGTCTACACCGAGTACACCGACGAGCCCGCCGAGGCCGAGGGCGCCGCGCGCCGCATCCGCGAACTCCTCGACGCCGGCGTCCCGGCCAGCGAGATCGCCATCCTGTTCCGCACCAACTCCCAGTCCGAGACCTACGAACAGGCCCTGGCCGACGCCGGAGTGCCCTACCAGCTGCGTGGCGCCGAGCGCTTCTTCGACCGGCCCGAGGTGCGCAGGGCGATCGTCAACCTCCGCGGCGCGGCCCGCTTCGGAGGCAACGACTCCCTCCTCGACGACGCCGTGGACCTGCCCTCGCAGGTCCGTGCCGTGCTGTCCGGGGAGGGCTGGACCTCGCAGCCGCCGGCCGGCTCCGGCGCCGTCCGAGAGCGCTGGGAGTCCCTGGCCGCTCTGGTGAACCTCGCCCAGGACTTCGCCGCGGCCAGGACCGGCGCCACCCTCGCCGACCTCGTCGCCGAGCTGGACGAGCGGGCCAACGCCCAGCACGCCCCGACCGTGCAGGGCGTCACCCTCGCCTCGCTGCACTCGGCCAAGGGCCTCGAATGGGACGTCGTCTTCCTGGTCGGCGTCGCCGAGGGCATGATGCCGATCACCTACGCGAAGACCGACGAGCAGATCGAGGAGGAGCGCCGCCTGCTCTACGTCGGCGTCACCCGCGCCCGCGAGCGCCTGCACCTCTCCTGGGCCCTGTCCCGGGCGCCCGGCGGCCGTCCCAACCGCCGCCCCAGCCGCTTCCTGGACGGCCTGCGCCCCGGCTCCACCGCCACCGCCACCGCCGGTCGCGGCCCGGCCGGCGGCCCGGGGGGCGTCGAGCGCGGCTACACCAGCAGACCCGACACCGCCGTCTCGCGGCGCACCCAGCGCACCCCGGCGCGCTGCCGGGTGTGCGGGCGTACGCTCACCGACGCGGGCGAGATGAAGCTGATGCGCTGCGAGGACTGCCCCTCCGACATGGACGAGGGTCTCTACGAGCGGCTGCGTGAATGGCGAGCGGTCCAGGCGCAGCGCAGCGGGCAGCCGGCCTTCTGCGTCTTCACCGACAAGACGCTGATGGCGATCGCCGAGGCCGTCCCCGACGACGAGGGCGAACTGGCCCGGATCCCCGGAGTGGGGGTGCGCAAGCTCAACCGCTACGGGGCCGATGTGCTGGCCCTCTGCGCAGGCCGGGAGCCTGCGGAAGGTGACGACGGGGGCGCGTGAAAACTCGTCGGAAAAATAGTTTGCGCATGCCCCAGCAATCCCCATAGGTTCTTAGCCACGGGAACGGAGGCCTTCTCGGAGGCCCCAATTCCGTGTTCTACTTGCATACCCGTCGGACTGGCTCACCCCAGTCCCCCGAGACGCCGAGAGGAGGCGAGTCCAGTGATCAGCATCAACGCCAGCTCCATCAGCACCGCCAAACTGACCGATCACTCGGTCGTCGCCTCCCTGTGCATGCTCGGCGCCTCCGACAAGGGCACCGGTCTGCCCGGCATTCGTGCCGTGCGTCCGGCGTCCTCCGTGTCTCTCGCGGGCCTTCCCGTCCGTGAGCGCGATGAGCGACCGACCAAGGCACTGGAAGCAGTAGCGGCACAGGCGCAGGCCTATGCCTTTACGGCGGCCGGTGCCGGAAACCGGGAGCAGACGCAGCACCACCTGATGTGGGCCTTCCGTGGGCCAGATCCCTGGAGTGATCCAGCCTGATCATCGATCAGGCCGGCGCCTTCAGGGCCGCGGAACCCCATCCGGGATCCGCGGCCCTTCTGTTTGTCCCGCCACCGGGACGACGGAGCGAAGGGGCCTCGGGACAAGAAAAGAACCCGGTACCAGCCGCCTCCCGGCCCAACAGGGCCGGAACGACCAGACGAGGAAGACGACCCGTGCAACTCGAAGCGCACGCCCCGTCCGTACCGCCTTCCGAAACGATCCCCCCGCCCGGCCTCACGGAGGACTCCACCTTGACCCCGCTCACCGCGCTCACCGCGCTCGACGACGCCATCGAGAACCTCGGCGTACCCGTCCCCTGCCGTTCCTACGACCCGGAGGTCTTCTTCGCCGAGTCGCCGGCCGACGTCGAGTACGCCAAGTCCCTCTGCCGCACCTGCCCGCTGATCGAGGCCTGCCTCGCCGGCGCCAAGGAGCGGCGTGAGCCCTGGGGCGTCTGGGGTGGCGAGCTGTTCGTCCAGGGTGTCGTCGTCGCCCGGAAGCGGCCGCGTGGCCGCCCGCGCAAGAACCCGGTCACGGCATGAACATCCAAGGAACCATCGACCGTCCCCTCACGCACGACCCCAAGAAGCAGGCCCCGATGAAGCCGTCCGCCAACGAGCCCACCCGCTCCGCGATCGAAGACACCACGACCACCGGCGCGATCGGTTCGCGTCAGAACAGGACCCGAGAGATGCAACTCATCCCAGAAGCCCTGGCTCGTGCGCATATGCACGACCGGCTGCACGAGGCCGAGCGGGAACGCCGGGCGGTGCGCCTGGCGACCGCCCGCCGGATGCAGCGCCGGGCCGAGCGCGCCTCGATGCGTGCCCGTCGGGCGCTCGCCATGGCCGTCATGCAGTAACCGACGACACCTGAAGCGGTGGCCTCCCCGAGCCGGGAGGCGTTGGCTCCCCGCGGGGGCCGGTCCGTCCGAACGGACCGGCCCCCGCGGTGCGTTGTGCCCGCGGATCGGCCGGACGCGGCGTTATCGTCGCCGGGTGAGGAGTCTTCCCGGAGACAGTGACGAGGCGGAATCCCCGGCGGAACCCCGGGCGGTGGCGTGCGCCCGCTGCGGCACCCGGGCCGAGGGACCGCCACCGGCCACCTGGACCCTGTCCGTCGAGAACGGCGTCCGCCACTACTACTGCGACGACTGCGCCCGGGAGAACCTCAGGGCGATCGAGGGGCGGCTGGACTCGGCCTGGTGGTAGCGCACCGCCCGGCGATCTCCTCTCACGCCTCCGCGGCCGACTCCTCCTCCGTGCCGTCCGCCGGCACGAACCCCGGCAGCCACTCCTCCAACTCCTCACGCAGCCGCACCGTCGCCCCCAGCTGGCACAGAACGCCGATCGTGCTCAGCGTCACGCGGTGGATCAGGAGGTAGGCGGGAGGCAGGTTCAACTGCTTGCCCAGCTGGTAGGCGGGGGAGCGGGGGTCGGCGATGCGGGCCGCCTGGCTGCGCATCCAGCCACGGGTGAAGGTGAACTCCTCGACGCGGGCCGGCTCGATGATCGGCAGCAGGTAGTCGAGGACGGCGGCCGGGTCCAGCTCTATGGACTCCTTGACGAAGCCCTCCGCGCACAGCAGTTCGTAGACGGCCTCGGCGTCACCGTCGAGGGTCATGCGCAGGGAGTCGCCGATGGGGGTGGGCAGGCCGCCCGGGAGACGGTCGACTGTGCCGAAGTCCAGGACGCCCAGCCGCCAGTCGTCCGCACCGGACGGACCGCCCGGCAGCAGCCGGAAGTTGCCCGGGTGGGGGTCGGCGTGCAGCAGGCCGGTGCGGGCCGGTCCGGAGAACAGGAAGCGGGCCAGCAACTGGCCGGCGCGGTCGCGCTGCTCCTGGGTGCCGTCCGCGATGATCTCCGAGAGCGGGACGCCGTCGATCCACTCGGTGATCAGGACCTGCTCGCACTGGTGGACCACGTCCGGCACCACCACGTCGGCGTCGTCGACGAACTCCTCGGCGTGCACCCGCTGGGCCTGGGCCTCCAGGCCGTAGTCCAGTTCCTCCGAGACGCGGTCCTTGAGCTCCGTGATCAGCGGCTTGACGTCCATGCCGGGGATCAGCGGGCCCAGCAGGCGGGCGAAACGGCTCAGTTGGTTGAGGTCGGACAGCAGGGCCTCGCCGGCGCCGGGGTACTGGACTTTGACCGCCACCTCACGGCCGTCGTGCCACACACCCCGGTGCACCTGGCCGATCGAGGCCGCCGCGGCGGGCTTGTCCTCGAACTCGACGAACAGGTCCTGCCAGTCCTCGCCGAGCCGCTCGGCCAGCACACCGTGCACGGTGCGCGTCGGCATCGGAGGCGCCGCCTCCTGCAGCTTCGTCAACGCCGCCCGGTAGGGGCCGGCGATCTCCTCCGGCAGGGCGGACTCGAAGACGGAGAGGGCCTGGCCGAACTTCATCGCCCCGCCCTTGAGCTCGCCCAGTACGCGGAACAGCTGGTCCGCCGTGCGCTGTTGCAGCTCGCGGCCGACGATCTCGGCTGACTCGCCCACGATCCGCTTGCCGAGCCCCCAGGTCGCCCGCCCGGCGAAGCCGAGCGGGAGCGCGGCGAGCTTGGCGGTCCGGGTGACCGCCTTGCGGGGAAGATCAGACATGCGCCCTCCAGGTCCCAGCCGGCCGCGCCCTGTCTGCCTTGCGGCACAACTCCTTCGACGACCGTTGCACTGCCATTGTCTCGTGCGACTCCCCGTCCTTGGAGGTGTGTTCTGCCTTACCTCTCTCCGCGGCTCCGCACGGGCATGCCGGGTGCGCCGGAACCGGCCGCGGCTGCCAGTTCAGAGCGGGCAGGGAGACCTCCCAGCGGGCGCCGGCACTCGACGGGACGCGGCCGTCGAGGAAGGCGAGCGCGTGCGCCGCCGCGAGCCCCGCGACCGTCGTGGCCAGCGGCAGATCGCAGGGCCGTACCGCACGGGACCGCCCCGAGCCGGAGCGCCACTGCGCCACCAGCCGGGGCCAGACCGGGTCCCGGTCGGTGCGCTCTTCGTGTAGACAGCCGGCGCAGGCCGTCTCGCCGGGCAGTACCAGGGGACCGACGACGCCGGTGCCCTCCACCACACCGGCGTACAGATGCGGAGCACCGGAGGCGAGGAGCGGCTCGGCGGCGGCCGGGTCGGGCGCGTGCACGGCGACGTCGTCGCGCGGGGCCAGGATCACCAGGGAGAAGCCGGGTTCGCCGGCCCCGGCGAGCGAGGGCCGGCCCCGGCGCGGCGGGCGGTCGGCCGCGGACCGGCGTACGGCCTGCCGGGCGGCCTCGTCCCTGCGCTCGCCGACGGACTCGGCGGACAGTCCGCCCGGCGCCACGTCCCACGGCTCGACCCGCCCGACGTCCCGCACGTCGACCTCGCCGACGCCCGCGCCCGCCAGCAGCGCTGCCAGCACCGCACCCACCCGGCCGGCGCCGCGCACCTGCACCCGCAGTGACCGGCGGGCGGCCAGACGCCTGATCGCGTCCCCCGGTCGCGAGCCGACCAGGGAGAGGGAGGCGAGGTCCGGGCGCAGCCGGTCGAGGACCTCCGGTCGGTTGCGCAGGACGTCGGCGGCCGGCCCGCCGCCTCGTGCGTCGTCGAGGAGGCCGGAGCGTGCGAGACCCTGCACCATCCCGTCCACATGACCGTCGGGCAGACCCATCCGGCGGCCCTCCTCGCGCAGGAGCGGCAGCCCACGCGTGCCGTTGAGCAGGTCCAGGAAGCTTCCGGTCGCCGGGTCCATCGGCCCCAGCGTCATCGCGTGTGCCGGAGTCATCCCGAACTGGACGGTGTTGAGGTCCCGCCAGGCCCGCCTGAGCGCGGGCTTCGCCAGCGGCGCCGTCACGTCGACGGCATCGGTCCCGCCGTCCGTGCCGCCGTCACTTTCCGTACCGGTCATTTCGGTCGTCTGCATGACAGGCCCCCGTAGCCCTCGTCGCCCTGGTCGAACATCCCCGTCCGCCGACGAGCCCGGTCCCGGCTCCGTCGGCGAGTGCCAGCATGCCCGTCCGCGTCCCGGGGTGCCGAAAGTTGTCCACAGGCGGTGGGTATTCGTCGTACAAATCCAACGCTTGGTGGCGTATCGACACCGAACCGTTCCGGAGTCGGGACTTCCCCCGTGTGCAGCGGGTAACGTCAGGGCGTGCCCGCCGACCCACTGCACAGCGCCGGAATGCCACAGCGCAGCACGACGAGCCAGCCGCCGAGCGGCTCGGGGGCGAGCGCGATCGAGGTCCGCAGGAGCGCCCGTCGACGCAGGACGGTCTCCGCGTACCGCGAGGGCGATCGCACCGTCGTGCTCATCCCTGCCCGGATGTCCGAGGCGGAGGAGCAGCGCTGGGTCACCGTCATGCTCGACAAGCTGGCCGCCCAGGAGAGCAAACGGGTCCTGGGCGACCAGGAGCTGACCGAGCGTGCCGCGCGGCTGTCCGCGCAGTACTTCGACGGCCGGGCACGGCCCACCTCGGTGCGCTGGGTCACCAACCAGAACACGCGCTGGGGCTCGTGCACCCCGGCCGAGGGCAGCATCCGCCTGTCGCATCGCCTGCAGGGGATGCCCGAGTACGTCGTCGACTACGTGCTCCTGCACGAGCTCGCGCATCTGCTCGTGCCCGGCCACGGGCCCCGCTTCTGGCGGTTGCTGGAGGCCTATCCGCGCACCGAGCGGGCCAAGGGCTACCTCGAAGGCGTCGTCGCCGCCGAGCGGTTGCCCCATCTGCCGGGCGCGCGCGACGAGTGAGGGCGGTCCGCGGGTCACGCGGCCGGAAGTCGCCGTTGTGTACCGGGTCTGTACCGGCTTCCGCCGATGTCCGAGTTAGCCGTTAGCCTGGCGCGACGCACTCACATTCGGGATGGGGGACGGTCGTTACGCATGGCCAGGGAATTCCAACGCGGCCACAAGGCCAGGATCAGTGACCTCACCGCGGGCACCGATCTGTACGTAGGCGTGCAGATCGCCGGTCCGGGGCTGACCTTCGACATCAGCTGTTTCGGCCTCGACGCCGACGAACGGCTCTCGGACGACCGCTACTTCGTCTTCTTCAACCAGCCGAAGTCCCCCGAGGAGTCGATCCAGCTCCTGGGTGCGCAGGCGGGCGACACGGAGTCCTTCCGGGTCACGCTCGACCGGATCCCGCCGCAGATCCAGAAGCTGTCCTTCACCGCGACGATCGACGGCGCCGGGCAGATGTCCCAGATCGGCCCCGGTTACCTCCGTATCGTCGCGGGCGGCGAGGAGGTGGCCCGGTACTCCTTCGACGGCTCGGAGTTCTCCACCGAACGGGCCGTGATGCTGGGCGACTTCTACCTCAAGGACGTGTGGCGGTTCGCGGCCGTCGGCCAGGGCTTCGACGGCGGCCTGGAGGCCCTGCTGAAGAACTTCGGCGGCGAGGTCATGGAGGAGGAGGCGCCCGCCGCCCAGGCGCAGCCCCAGACCGGCGCCGCCCCCGGCTTCGCCCCGCCCGCGTTCGCCGCCCCGGCCGCTCCCGCCCCCGCGCCCACCCCCACCCCGCCGCCCGCCCCGGCCCCCGCCCCCGCGCCGAACGTGCACGCCGCGCCCACCATCGTCGCGCCCATGAGCCCGCCCGGCGGCGCCCCGGTACCGCCCCCGGCCCCCGCGCCCGCCCCCTACGGCCAGCCGCCCCAGCAGCAGCCGTACGGCCAGCCGCAGGCCCCGCAGGCCCCGCACGCCCCGACCCTTCCGCCCGGCTACGGTCAGCCGACCCCGCCCCCCGGCTACGGTCAGCCGACCCCGCCCCCGGGATACGGCCAGCCCACGCCGCCCCCGGGTTACGCCCAGCAGCCCCCCGGCGGCCAGGTCCCGCAGGTGCCGGGCCCGGGCCAGCAGGCGTACGGCGTTCCGCAGGGTGCTCCCCAGGGCGGTGCCGGTGTGTCCGCCGCCCTCGCGCAGTTCAAGGAGGCCCCGACCGGCCAGCGCTGGACGCAGCAGAACAAGAAGCTCGTCCGCGTGGACCTCGGCATCGGCGGCCAGCCCGTGCTCGCGCGGCAGGGCAGCATGGTGCTCTACCAGGGCAAGGTCGACTTCAGCTACAAGGGCGCCGGCTTCATGGGCCGCGTCGTGGGCAACGCCACCGGCCAGGAGATGCAGCTGATGCGCTGCACCGGCCAGGGCCAGGTGTTCCTCGCCGAGAACTCCACCCACCTGCACCCCGTCGAGCTCCAGGGCGACGCCATCTGCGTCTCCGCCGAGAACGTCCTCGCCTTCGACGAGGGCCTCCAGTACGAGGTCCGCCGTATCGAGGGGCACGGCATCCCCGGGGGCGCGCTGTTCACGATGCAGTTCCAGGGCACCGGCACGATCGTCGTCAAGACGCACGGCACGCCCGTGGTACTGCCGGTGACGCCCACGACGTTCGCCGACGCCAACGCCGTCGTCGCCTGGTCGGCCGCCGCCCAGGTGATCGTCTCCAGCCAGGTGCGCATGCGCCGCAACGCCTACCCGGGCGCCACCGGAGAGAGCGTCAACCTCCAGTTCCGGGCCGCGCCCGGCAACTTCGTCGTCGTCCAGCCGTACGAGATCTGAGGGAGAGCCCGTCATGAACCAGCCGCTCGCGGGCTACGCTCCCGCACCCGTCACCGCCCGCATGGAGAACCACGGCAACAACATGCTGAAGGTCGCCATGCAGACCGGGAACGACCTCCTCGCGCGCGTGGGGTCGATGGTCGCCTACGAAGGGTTCATCCAGTACGAGCCCAACCCACCGGCCGTGCGCCAGATCGCCCGCGACTGGATGACCGGCGAGGGCGCGCCCCTGATGAAGTGCTCCGGCGACGGACTGCTCTACCTCGCCGACTACGGTGCCGACGTCGTCGTGATCAACCTCAACGGTGACGGCATCTCCGTCAACGCCACCAACCTCCTCGCCTTCGACGCCCACCTGACGTGGGGCGTGGAGCGGGTCAAGGGGCTGGCGAAGTTCGCCGGACAGGGCTTGTGGAACACGAAGATCTCCGGGCAGGGGTGGGTCGCGCTGACCTCTCGGGGCAAGCCGATCGTCGTCGACTGCGGTGGCGGCGAGGACGAGACGTACGTCGACCCGGACGCCCTCGTCGCCTGGTCCCCGAACCTCAAGGTGAAGGGCAAGCGCAGCTTCAAGGCCCAGTCGCTGATCGGCCGCGGCAGCGGCGAGGCCTACCAGATGGCCTTCTCCGGTCAGGGCATCGTCGTCGTCCAGCCCAGTGAGGACAGCACCGACCGCCTGCGGTTCCGGGGCTGAGGGGGAGCCAGAACAACCATGCAGAGCTCGCTTTTCGCCTACAACGACCAGCAGACCCAGGAACGCTGGAGCCTGCAGAACAAGCAGATGCTGCGCGTCACCCTGGAGGGCCACGACGACATCCTCGCCCGCAAGGGCACGATGGTCGCCTACCAGGGGCTCGTCGAGTTCGACGCGGAGTACCAGAGCGGCCAGCAGGCGTACGCGCGCGCGGCCACCGGCGAGGGCCTGGACCTGATGCGCTGCCACGGGCAGGGCACCGTCTTCCTCGCCAACCTCGCCCAGCACGTGCACGTGATGGAGGTGGAGCAGGACGGGTTGACCGTCGACAGCAGCTACGTGCTGGCGATGGACTCCTCGCTGCACCACCAGGTGATCGCCGTCGACAGCCAGTACGGCATCTCCGGCTCCGGGAAGTACCAGCTCAACATCACCGGCCACGGCAAGGTCGCCCTGATGACCTCGGGCGCGCCGCTGCTGATGCAGGTCACGCCCGACAAGTACGTCAACTGCGACGCCGACGCGATCGTCGCCTGGTCGACCGGGCTGCGGGTGCAGATGCAGGCCCAGACGCACTCCTCCGGGGTGTGGCGGCGGCGCGGCAACACCGGTGAGGGCTGGGAGCTCAGCTTCATGGGCTCCGGCTTCGCCCTCGTCCAGCCCAGCGAACTGCTGCCGCCGCAGAACGCGGCCATCGGCTCGGGCCTCGCCGCGCAGTACGGCATGGGGCAGCACGGGGCGCGGGGGCAGAACCAGGGCAACGTCTGGAGCTAGTACCGGTAAGGGGTGACCGCAAGGGCGGTCACCCCTTACCGGTCATCACCCCGTCGTCACCCCGTCAGAGCCTGGCGCGGGTCGCTTCCACGAGCCGTACGACCGACTCGTCCGCCACGTCCGCCACCTCGTCGTAGGCGAACCAGCGCACGTCCAGCGACTCGTCGCTGATCGCGTGCCGGGCGTCCGCGGGCGCCAGCACCGCGTACTGGACGTCGAAGTGGCAGTGGCACGGCGGTGGGATCGGATGCCGGTCCAGCCGGACCGGGCCGCCGGGCAGCAGCGTCAGACCGGCGACGCCGGACTCCTCCGTGGCCTCGCGCAGGGCCGCCGCGGCCAGGGAGGCGTCGCCCGGCTCGCAGTGGCCGCCCATCTGGAGCCACATCCGCAGTTTGCGGTGCAGGGTCAGCAGGACGCGCCCGCGCGAGGGATCGATCACCAGGGCGCTCGCCGTGACGTGCCCCGCCTCGCACGCCTTCCACATGCCGTCCGGATGCGCCGCGAGGTGGTCGAGGTAGGCCTGGCGCAGCTCTTCCTGGCCCTCGAACCCCTTCAGGACGAGGACCGCGTCGTCGTACAGGCTCACTCGGTGTCGTCGCCCTTGCCGTCGCTCGCGTCGTCGTTCTTGTTGTCCCTGTTGTCGTCCTTCTTGCGCAGGTCGGGCTTGTCGGCCGCCTCGCCGAGCATCTTGTCCAGCTCGGAGAAGTCGATCTGCTCGCGGTGCACGAAGCCGTCCGGGTCGTCCAGGTCGGAGGCCGTCGGCAGCATGTCCGGGTGCGCCCACAGGGCGTCCCGGCCGTCGACGCCGCGCGCGTCCGTGAGCGAGGCCCACAGGCGGGAGGCGTCGCGCAGCCGGCGCGGGCGCAGCTCCAGGCCGATCAGCGTGGCGAACGTCTGCTCCGCCGGGCCGCCCGTGGCGCGGCGGCGGCGCAGGGTCTCGCGCAGGGCGTCCGCGGACGACAGACGCGGCTTGGCGGCCGCGTGGACCACCGCGTCGACCCAGCCCTCCACGAGCGCCAGAGCCGTCTCCAGACGGGCCAGGGCGGCCTTCTGCTCGGGCGTGTCCTCGGGCTGGAACATGCCCTGCTGAAGGGCGTCCTGCAACTGCTCGGGGTTCTGCGGGTCGAACTGGCCGACCACGTCCTCCAGCTTGGCGGTGTCGACCTTGATCCCGCGCGCGTACCCGTCGACCGCGCCGAACAGGTGCGAGCGCAGCCACGGCACATGGGCGAAGAGGCGCTGGTGGGCGGCCTCGCGCAGGGCGAGGTACAGCCGCACCTCGTCCCTGGGCACGCCCAGGTCCTTGCCGAACGTCTCGATGTTCACCGGCAGCAGGGCGGCCTTGCCGGCCGGGCCGAGCGGCAGGCCGATGTCGGTCGAGCCGACGACCTCGCCCGCGAGCACGCCCACGGCCTGCCCGATCTGCGTGCCGAACATGGCACCGCCCATGGAGCGCATCATGCCGATCAGCGGGCCCGCCATGGCCTGCATCTCCTCCGGCAGGACGTCCCCCATCGCGGCGCCGACCCGCTCGGCGACCGGGTCGACCAGCTCCTGCCAGGCCGGCAGGGTCACCTCGACCCACTCCGCGCGCGACCAGGCCACCGCGGAGCCGGCGCCCGAGGGCAGCGACGTCACTCCGTCGAGCCACAGGTCGGCCAGGCGTACGGCCTCCTGGACGGCGGTGCGCTCGGCCGGACCGACGCTGGCGTCCTTGACGCCGTCGGAGGTGCCCTGGGAGACCGTCTGGCGGGCGATCTGCTTGGCCATGTCCCAGTTCACCGGGCCGCCCTCGTACGAGAGCATCTGGCCCAGCTGCTGGAAGGCCGCGCCCAGGTCGGTGGGGTTCAGCGAGCCGAACATGGCGGCGAACGGGTTGTCCGCACCGGGACCGCCCAGGCCGCCGGCGCCGGGCAGCCCGAAGCCGAACGGGTTGGCCGGTCCCTGACCACCACCGCTCTGCTGGTCCTTCTTCTTGCCCTCGTCGCCGTCTTCCGGCTCCTCCGGCGGAAGGCCGAATCCGAATGGGGTGTCACTCACGGGATTCCTCGGCTGGTAAGGCCACCGGTTCTCGCCCGGCGGCACGGCTGCCCTGCAACACCACCCAGCGTAGACACCCCGGCCCGATCGGGCCTCGGTGCTTCGCCGACTCTTGGCCTGCGGCAGGATGGATGCCACCTGGTACGGGCGCGTCAGTCGCGTCCGTACTGAAGACAACCGCTGGAGACGCCCGGTGAGTTCCCCAGATCCGCAGGTTCGCGCAGCGCGAAACGAGTCAACCCCGCCGACCGTGCGCGGGCCGGTCGTCGCGGTCACCGGCGCCGCGACGGGCGTGGGCGCGCTGCTCACCGAGCGGCTGGCCGCGTCGGAGGAGATCAAGCAGGTCATCGCCATCGACGAGCGGCGCGGCGAGTGCGCGGCCGCGCAGTGGCACATCCTCGACGTGCGCGACCCGGCCATCGCGGAGAAGCTGCGCGGGGCCGACGTGGTGGTGCATCTGGCGCTCGACCTGGACCTGGAGACCGACCCCGCGGCCCGTACGGCCTACAACGTCCGGGGGACGCAGACCGTGCTGACCGCCGCCGCGGCGGCCGGCGTGCACCGGGTCGTGCTGTGCACCTCCGCGATGGTGTACGGCGCGCTGCCGGACAACGAGCTGCCGCTGTCGGAGGACGCGGAGCTGCGGGCGACCGCCGAGGCCACGGGCGTCGGCGACCTGCTGGAGATCGAGCGGCTGGCGCGCCGGGCGCCCCGGGCGCACCCTGGGCTGAACGTCACCGTGGTGCGGCCCGCGGTGCTGGTGGGAGGCACCGACACCGCGCTGACCAGGTACTTCGAGTCGCCCCGGCTGCTGGTGGTCGCCGGGTCGCGGCCGGCGTGGCAGTTCTGCCACGTCGAGGACCTGTGCGGCGCCCTGGAGTACGCCGTGCTGGAGAAGGTCGAAGGGGAGCTCGCCGTCGGCTGCGACGGATGGCTGGAGCAGGAGGAGGTCGAGGAGCTCAGCGGGATCCGCCGGATGGAGCTGCCGTCCGCGGTGGCGCTGGGCGCGGCGGCCCGGCTGCACCGGATCGGCCTGACGCCGTCCCCGGCCGGTGATCTCGCGTACACGATGTACCCCTGGGTGGTGAGCGGCAGCCGGCTGCACGACGCGGGGTGGCGGCCGCAGTGGACCAACGAGGAGGTGCTCGCGGAGCTCCTGGAGGAGGTCTCCGGCCGGCACACGGTCGCCGGGCGGCGCCTGGGCCGCAAGGACGCGACGGCGGCCGGCGCGGCGGGTGCCACGGTGGCCCTGCTCGGCGCGGCGGCGGTGGTGCGGCGGGCCCGGAAGGCCCGGCGGCGGATCTGAGGGACGGTTCGCCCGCGCGGGCGAACCGGAACCGAGTGGCTCCCCTGGGTGCGTCCGCGCGCTCTGTAGGAGGCTCCAAGACGGCACGCGCGTGTGCCTGGTGAACGTCGTATTCCTCGCTGTCACCGCCGTGAGGCACGATGGGAGACATGGCACCCACCACCAACCACCCCGGCGAGCAGGTCTCCGAGGACCCCGTCAAGCTCATCGCCATCCGCGAGACGGCGCTCTCCCTGGACGAGGTCTTCCGGGCCGTCGGGGACGACGCCGCCGGCGGGACCGCGCTGTTCGTCGGCACCGTGCGCAACCACGACGGGGGTGCCGACGTCGACCGGCTCGGCTATTCGTGCCACCCCAGTGCCGAGGCCGAGATGCGGCGCATCGCCGAGAAGGTCGTCGCCGAGTACCCCGTGCGCGCGCTGGCCGCGGTGCACCGGATCGGGGACCTCGTGGTCGGCGATCTGGCCGTCGTCGTCGCCGTGTCGTGCCCGCACCGGGGCGAGGCCTTCGAGGCCTGCCGCAAGCTGATCGACGACCTCAAGCACGAGGTGCCGATCTGGAAGCACCAGACCTTCTCCGACGGCACGGAGGAGTGGGTCGGCGCCTGCTGACCGCGCGGCCTGCCTGCCCGCCGTCCCGAAACCCCTTTGTCGGCCCTCCGGTTGCGTAACCGCACCCCCGGCGCGAGCGTTGTCAGTGCGGATGGTTAATCTGCTGATCAGTCAGTTCTGGCGGTCGCTCAGTCGGGGTCGGGAGGTCGGCGTGGGGGCGCTTGTGTGGTTGTTGATTCCGCTTGTCGCCGGGATCGTCGCCGGCTTGTGGGGCAGTTGGGCCAACCGGACCAGGAAGGTGCGCAGCGACGGCCCCGAACTCGACGGGTACGCCCGCTTCCGCGAGGCCATGGAGAAGTCCCACTCCGGCACCTGACGGACACGTGACGGAACACCCGTACATGACAGAGGTGGGGCTGACGGTGCGCTGACAGCGACGTCCCGTACTGTCTTGGCATGCCACGCCGCACCGCGACGATGCTCGCCTCCACCCTGATGCTGATCGCGCTCCTGTGCGCGGGAGTGTTCATCCCCGTGCCGTATTCGGAGATGTCACCGGGACCGACGGTGAACACGCTCGGGGACCACGACGGCGAGCCGGTGCTGCAGATCTCCGGGCGCAAGACCTACGCCACCAGCGGGCACCTGAACATGACGACCGTCCGGGTCACCAGCGCCGACTACCGGATGAACATCGTCGAGGCCGTCTACGGGTGGCTTGCGCACGACACCAAGGTCGTGCCGCACGACACGCTCTACCCCGACGGCAAGACGGAGGAGCAGTCGACCCAGGAGAACGCCGAGGAGTTCAGCCAGTCCCAGGAGAGCGCCAAGGTCGCCGCCCTGAAGGAGCTCGGCATCCCGGTGAAGTCCTGGGTGATCGTCTCCACGGTCGTCAAGGACTCCCCGGCCGAGGGCAAGCTGCACGCCGGTGACGTGATCAAGGCCGTCGACGGTACGGCCGTCAAGGCGCCGGAGGACGTCGCCAAGCTGGTGACCAAGCACAAGCCGGGTCAGGACGTCGTCTTCACCATCGTGCCGGCTAAGGAGCAGGCCGCCGCCGAGAAGGAGAACAGGGCGGCGACCAGGACCGAGAAGGTCACCATCACCACGACCACCTCGGACGACAGCGGCGAGAAGCGCGCCATCGTCGGGATCTCCGCGGGTACGGACCACACGTTCCCGTTCACCATCGACATCAAGCTCGCCGACGTCGGCGGCCCGAGCGCCGGTCTGATGTTCGCGCTCGGCATCTACGACAAGCTCACCCCGGGCAGCCTCACCGGCGGCAAGTTCGTGGCCGGCACCGGCACCATCGACGACGACGGCAAGGTCGGCGAGATCGGCGGCATCGAGATGAAGACGGTGGGCGCGCGCAGCAAGGGCGCCCAGTACTTCCTGACGCCCGCCGACAACTGCGCGGCCGCCGCCAAGGACACCCCCGGCGGGCTCACCCTGGTCAAGGTGAACACCATCGAGGACGCCCTCGGCGCGCTGAAGGACATCCGGTCCGGGAACACCGCCGACCTGCCCAAGTGCACCAAGTAGCCCGAAGGGGCTACTCCTCGAACGTCGCCGACAGCGCCTCCGCGAGCCCCGGCACCAGGTCGCGGCCGGTGAGGACCTCCGTGGGGGAGTCCTTCTCCCGCAGCCGCAGGGCCGACTCGCGGGCGCCGTCGCGCAGCACCGCGACCGTCATGCGGACCTCCTGGCGGTCGGGGTGCTCGGCCACCCACTTCGTCAGCCGGGCCCCGTCCAGCCCCTCCGGGACGGCCGCCTCCGCGGACGGCGGCAGCATCAGCCGCTCCACCGTCAGCGCGCAGCCGGCCACCGCGTCGGGCCACGCGATGGTGCCGAGGAACTCGTCCAGCGGCTTGCCCGCCGGGATCTCGTCCTGCTCGATCGGGGTGAGCCCGCTGGACGCCTGCTCGTCCTCCAGGCCGAGCTGCGCCGCGAGGGCGGGTTCCTGGGCCCGCAGCCGAGCGGTGTCGACGAGGGCGAAGAGACGGGCGGGCTGGTCCCAGCCGAGGCCGGAGGCGTACTCGTCGATCTCGAGCACGGCCCGGGTGAGCGGGCTCGCCGCCATGGGAGTGTTGGACATGGTCACAATCCTGCCTCGTTCCCGGCCCGAATCGGGAACCGAGTAATGGGTGAGTAAGTTGCATAGGTGTGGGCTCGCGATCACGGGGGGCCACGGATGGTCCACGAACACGGGGGCCTGACGGAACAACAGCGACTTCGAGGTGCGCACCTTGGCTTTCCAGATGCCGGACCGCGGCGGAGGCCCGACGGGGCCACGGATCAGAGTGGGCCGCCCGTCCCGGCGCGCTCGGACCCTGCTCATGACACTGGGCGTGCTGGCCGTCCTCGGCATGGCCTTCACCATGTTCGCCGGCTTCTGGACGGACTGGCTGTGGTACCGGTCGGTGCACTACTCGTCCGTGTTCACCACCACCCTGTGGACCAAGATCGGCCTGTTCTTCGTCTTCGGTCTGCTGATGGCCCTCGCGGTCGGCGTCAACATCTGGCTGGCGCACCGGCTGCGGCCGCCGCTGAGCGCGATGTCCATGGAGCAGCAGAGCCTGGACCGCTACCGGATGGGCATCGCGCCGTACAAGAAGTGGCTGCTGCTCGGCATCACCTCGCTGGTCGGCCTGATCGCCGGCGCCTCCGCCTCCAGCCAGTGGCGGACCTGGCTGATGTGGGTCAACGGCGTGCCCTTCCACCAGAAGGACCCCCAGTTCCACCTGGACATCTCCTTCTACACCTTCGACCTGCCCTGGTACCGCTTCCTGCTCGGCTTCGGCTTCGCCGCCGCGATCCTGTCCGTGCTCGCCGCCGCGCTCACGCACTACCTGTACGGCGGTCTCAGGGTCACCTCCCCGGGCGCGCGCGCCACCGCCGCCGCGACCGGGCACCTGTCGGTGCTGCTCGGCATCTTCGTGGCACTCAAGGCGGTCGCCTACTGGCTCGACCGCTACGGCCTCGCGGTGAAGTCGAGCGACTTCAAGGCGACGGACAACTGGACGGGCCTGAGGTACGTCGACGCCAACGCCTACCTGCCGGCGAAGACGATCCTGTTCTGCATCGCCGTCATCTGCGCGCTGCTGTTCTTCGCCACCCTGTGGCGGCGCACTTGGCAGCTGCCGGTCATCGGCTTCGGCCTGATGGTGCTCTCCGCGATCCTCATCGGCGGGCTCTACCCGGCGATCGTGCAGAAGTTCCAGGTCCAGCCGAACGAGCAGGCCAAGGAAGCCCCGTACGTCCAGAAGAACCTCAAGGCGACCCGCGAGGCGTACGGCATCGACGACGCGAAGGTCACCGAGTACACGGGCACCAGCACCACCAAGGACAAGACCAAGCTGCGCGACGACGTCGACTCGGCGGCGAGCATCCGCATCCTGGACCCGAACATCGTCTCGCCGACGTTCCAGCAGCTCCAGCAGATCAGGAACTACTACGCGTTCCCGAACAACCTGGACGTCGACCGCTACAGCAAGGACGGCAAGGACCAGGACACGGTCATCGGTCTGCGTGAGCTGAACCTCAACGGCATTCCGAAGAACAACTGGATCAACGACCACTTCCGCTACACCCACGGCTACGGCGTGGTCGCCGCCAAGGGCACCGAGGCCGACGACGAGGGCCGCCCCGTCTTCACCGAGTCCGACCTGCCGTCCAAGGGCGACCTCGGCACGTACGAGCAGCGGATCTACTACGGCGAGAAGACGACGACGTACTCGATCGTCGGCGGCCCGCAGAAGGAGATCGACTACTCCGACGACGCCGGTGAGAAGACCACCAGCTACACCGGCAAGAGCGGCGTCAACCTCTCCAACCCGATCAACCGGGCGGCGTACGCGGTGGCGTTCAGCGAGCCGCAGATCCTCTACTCCGGGGCGATCGGCGAGGGTTCGCGCATCCTGTACAACCGCACCCCGAAGCAGCGCGTCGAGGCGGTCGCCCCCTGGCTGACCATCGACGGCGACGCCTACCCGGCGGTGGTGGACGGCCGTATCCAGTGGATCGTCGACGCGTACACCACGACGAACGGCTACCCGTACGCCTCCCGTACGACCCTCGGCGACACCACGGCCGACTCGCTGACCGCGACGAACAACTCGCGTGCGGTGGTGGCCCAGCAGAACCAGGTCAACTACATCCGCAACTCGGTGAAGGCGACCGTCGACGCGTACACCGGCGAGGTCAAGCTCTACCAGTGGGACACCGAGGACCCGGTGCTGAAGACCTGGATGAAGGCCTTCCCGGGCACGGTGCAGCCGAAGAAGGCCATCTCCTCCGACCTGATGGCCCATCTGCGCTACCCGCAGGACCTATTCAAGGTCCAGCGCGAGCTGCTCACCCGCTACCACGTCAAGGACGCGCAGACCTTCCTCAGCGGCTCCGAAGTGTGGCAGGTGCCGGACGACCCGACGAACAAGTCGGGTGACGCGGTGCCGCCGTACTACCTGAGCATGAAGATGCCCGACCAGCAGAGTCAGGCGTTCTCGCTGACGACGACGTTCACGCCCAACGGGCGGGACAACCTCAGCGGGTTCATGGCGGTCGACGCCGAGGCGGGCACACCGGACTACGGCAAGATCAGAATCCTGAAACTGCCGACGAACACGACGGTCAACGGACCCAAACAGGTCCAGAGCCAGTTCAACTCCGAGCAGAACATCGCCGAGACCATCAGCCTGCTCTCCCGCGGCGACTCCGAGGTGGAGTACGGCAACCTGCTGACGGTGCCCCTCGACGGAGGACTGCTCTACGTGGAGCCGGTCTACGTACGCGGTGGTGGACTCAAGTACCCGCTGCTGCGGAAGGTGTTGGTGACCTACGGAGGCAACACCGCCTTCGAGGACACCCTGGACGCGGCCCTCGACAAGGTCTTCGGCGCGGACGGTTCGAGCACCACACCACCTGACGAGAGCACCACGAATCCGCCGACGTCGGGCAACCCGACGGTCCAACAGGCGCTGGACGACGCCCAGAAGGCCTTCGACGCCGGCCAGGAGGCTCTGAAGAAGGGCGACTGGCAGGCGTACGGCGAGGCGCAGAAGGACCTCGAGGCCGCGCTCAAGCGGGCCGAGGAGGCGCAGGCCAAGGCCGGTAAGACCGGCGGCAGCGGCAGCGGCAAGACGAGCAGCAGCCCGAGCCCGAGCACCAGCGGCAGTCCGAGCAGCAGCCCGAGCGGCGGCTCCGGCGGCGGCTGATCAAGTTCCCCTCCCGCGCCGTGATACGGTTGCCGCACAACGGCGCGGGGTGGAGCAGCTCGGTAGCTCGCTGGGCTCATAACCCAGAGGTCGCAGGTTCAAATCCTGTCCCCGCTACTGCGATCGAAGGCCCGGATCCTCACAGGGATCCGGGCCTTCGTGGTGTGCGAACGCATGTGCCGACGTCATCGGGGCACGTGCCGCCATGGGGAGTTGGGGGATCTGTGTTTGACTTGTCTCTCTGTGGGCATGTCGACAAAACGCTGAAGTGACCTCACTGGCTGCGGTATACCAGGTGTACCCAGGTTGCAGGTGGTGCGACGATGGACGTTATGGGGGACAAGGCAACTCTGTTCGAGACAGGGCGATTTGTGCAGCCTTCCGATCGCGCCTCCGACCGTGTTTCCGATCAGGACTCCGACCAGGCCTCCGATCGCGACGTGGCGGCGGAGGTCGCTGACGACGCTGCCGAGGAAGTACGCCAGCGGCTCGCGGCCGAGGCCGGCGACGTCGAGGCGATGAGCGTCCTCGGGGCCATGCTGCTGCGCCGCGGCGATCTCGACGGAGCCGAGCCCCATCTGCGTGCCGCCACCGCCGCCGGGGACCGCGCCGCCGCCAACAACCTCGGGGTCCTGCTGCACCAGCGCGGGTACGCCGACGAGGCCGCCGGATGGTGGCGCATCGCCGCCGTCGCCGGCTCGGCCGCGGCCGCCCACGCCCTGGGCCGGCACCACCGCGAACGGGGGGACGAGCCCGCCGCCGAGTACTGGCTGCGCCAGTCCGCCGAGCAGGGCCACACCCTCGGCGCCTACGCGCTCGCCGACCTGCTGGAGCACCGCGGCGACCCCGGGGCCGAGGAGTGGATGCGGGCCGCGGCCGAGCGGGGGCACCGGGAGGCGGCGTACCGGCTGGCGCGCGCGCTCGACCGCAAGGCCGCGCGTGCGGGCGAGGACGGCTCTGACAACGGTGTCCCGCTGCTGGAGCAGGCCGAGCAGTTCTACCGCCAGGCCGCCGCGCGCGGGCACCGCCGGGCGGCGCTCCAGCTCGGCACGATCCTGGAGCGGCGCGGCGAGCTCAAGGAGGCCGGGCGCTGGTACCTGACGTCCGCCAAGGACGGCGAGGCGCGGGCCGCCTGCGCGCTCGGGTTCCTGCTGCGGGACGCCGGCGACACCGAGAGCGCCGCCGTGTGGTGGCTCAGGGCCGCCCAGGACGGCGACGGGAACGCGGCCAACGCGCTGGGCGCGCTGCACGCCGAGCGCGGCGAGACGCAGACCGCCGAGCGCTGGTACCGCGCGGCGATGGACGCCGGCGACGACAACGGCGCGTACAACCTCGGGCTGCTCTGCGCCGAGCAGGGGCGCACCGCGCAGGCCGAGCAGTGGTACCGGCGCGCGGCCTACGCCGGGCACCGGGAGGCGGCGAACGCGCTGGCCATCCTGCTGCTCCAGGGCGGCGACGCGACCGGGGCCGAGCCGTGGTTCTCCAAGGCGGCGGAGGCCGGCAGCGTGGACGCCGCGTTCAACCTCGGCATCCTGTACGCGGGGCGCGGCGAGACCGCGGTGGCGCTGCGCTGGTACGAGCGCGCCGCGGCCGCCGGGCACACGGAGGCGGCGCTCCAGGTCGGCATCGCCCGGCTGCGGGAGGGCGACGAGACGGCGGCGGAGCGGTATCTGCGGTGCGCGGCGGGGGGCGGCAGCGCGGAGGCGGCGTACCGGCTGGCGACGGTGCTCGACGCGCGGCGGCCGCCGGCGCCCGCGCACGAGCTCGGGGAGCCGCTGCACGACAAGAGCGAGTGCGAGGAGTGGTACGAGCGGGCCGCGTCCCAGGGGCACCGGCGCGCGCAGGTCCGGGTCGGCATGATGGCCGCGGCCCGCGGCGACGTCGTCGAGGCCGCGCGCTGGTACCGCGCGGCGGCCGAGGCGGGCTCCCGCAACGGCGCCTTCAACCTGGGCCTGCTGCTGGCCCGGGAGGGCAGCGAGCCGGAGGCGGCGGTGTGGTGGACGCGGGCCGCCGACGCCGGGCACGGGCGGGCGGCGTTGCGGCTGGCCCTCGTCTACGCGCGTCGTGGCGAACTGGCGGAGGGCCAGCGCTGGGCCGACCGCGCGGTGACCCTGGGCCCGGACGAGGTGGCGCAGCGGGCGGCCCGGCTGCGGGACGCGCTGCGCGAGGAACTGTCGGCGTGAGGACCGGTACGGGGCCGTCGACCAGCGGGCCGTCGAGCACCGATTTGCCTCCGTCCGCGCCCTTGACGTAATGTTGCGTTCACCGACGCGGGGTGGAGCAGCTCGGTAGCTCGCTGGGCTCATAACCCAGAGGTCGCAGGTTCAAATCCTGTCCCCGCTACTGAAGGCCGAGGGCCGGAACCCAGGACATGGGTCCCGGCCCTCGGTGCGTTCACGGCGCAGGCGCTCACGGCACATGGCCGACGGCCTCCTCGTAGAAGGCGCGGCTCACCGTCCTCGACTCGGGCAGCGGCGCTCCCGACTCGGCGCCCTGGGCGCGGTAGGCCGCCTGCAGGCGGCTCGTCGTGCCGCTGCGGATCTCCCAGTCCACGCGCAGGGACGGCGTGGACGACAGGACGCTCCGGTCGGTCTTCAGCAGCTTCGCGAGATACGTCACGAAGGCCGCGTCCCGCTTGTAGTCGCCGGCGAAGTACGTGTTCACCGTGCGGATGTATGCCCGCAGCAGCGCCACGCCCGCGTCCACGTCGTCGTGCAGCAGCGCGGGCCCGTACAGCATGCCGCCCAGCGGCTCGCCCACCGGCTGGCCGCCCAGGAAGGCGTATCCCGGCCTGCCGTCGACCTCGCGCCACACCGGGTCCAGCAGCCAGGCCGAGTCGACGCCGCCGTTGCGCAGGGCCGTGAGGACGTCCGCCGAGCCCAGCTGCCGGTACCGGATGCGGTCGAGGCCGCCGCCGTGACCCGCCAGGGCCTTCTGCATCGGGTAGGCGATCACGGACCCCTTGCCGATCATCGTGCCCAGCGTGCGGTCCGCCATCCCGACCCGCGTCGCGCTCTCGCCCTTCTTCAGGCGCACCCACAGGCCGCTCTTCGACGCGGGGTCGGGCGAGAAGTTCCCGGCGACCCACCTGATGTCGAAGCCGCCCTTGAGGCCGTTCATCACCGCCGCCTCCGGAGCCGCCCAGAGGGCGTCGAGGTCCCCCTTGGCCAGCAGGGGCAGCGCGTCCGGCGTCGGCAGCACCTTCAGGGTGACGTCGAGGCCCTCCCGCTCGAACTCGCCCTTGTCGACCGCCACCCGCAGCGGGGCCACGTACTCGGCGCTCAGCGTGCCGGTGGCGATGGTCAGCCTGCGGCGCTCGGCGAGCGGCTGCGGCGCGGGCGCCCGGGGCATGCAACGGGCCGGGACACGGGTCGCGGAGAGGTCGGCCGGGTCGGTCCAGGACGACGTGCCGCAGCCGTCGACGGGACGGATGGTGCGCTCGCCGGGGCCCGTCGCCGTCCCCGTGCCGTCGGAGTACGGCGACGACGAGCAGGCCGCCGTCGCCAGCAGCGCGGCCACGACCACCGCGGCGAGGCGAAGACGCCTTTTCACGACTGGCCCCTCCCTCGGTCCCTCGGCGCCCACGGCGTGAGCAACCGGCCCGCCACCCGCACCAGTTCGGAGAACAGCACGCCCAGCAGCGCCACGCAGACGATGCCCACGAACATCACGTCGTTCTGGAACAGCGCCCGCGAGTCGAAGATCAGATGGCCCAGGCCGTTCGCCGCGGCGATCTGTTCCGACGCGACGATCACCAGGACGGCCACCCCGGCCGCGATCCGCGCGCCCACCAGGACCGCCGGCAGCGACGCCGGGAGCAGGACGTGGCGGAACATCTGCCAGGGGGAGGCGCCGAAGACGCGGCCCGCGTCGCGGTGGCCGGCCGGGACCGCGACCACGGCCGCCATGGTGGAGATCCAGACGAAGAAGAACACCGTCGTCGCCACCAGCGCCACCTGCGGGCCCTCGCCCAGGCCGAACATGTTCAGGAAGACGGGGAGCAGGGCCAGCTTCGGTACGACGTACAGCGCGTCCAGCGTCGGCTCCAGCGCGGCCCGGACCAGCGGCAGCGACCCCATCAGCAGGCCCAGGGCGTAGCCGGCCGCCGTGCCGATCGCGTAGCCCGCCAGGACGCGCTGGAGTGTCGCCCGGACGTCCGGCCACAGGTCGCCGGCCGCGGCCCGGTCCCAGCCGTCGGACAGGATCGTGGACGGGGCCGGGTAGACGCGGTCGTCGATCCAGCCCCGCGCCGCGGCCAGTTGCCACAGCAGGACCAGGGCCAGCGGGACGGCGGCGGCGAGGAACAGTTCGAGGGCGCGCCGGCGACGGTGGGTGCGGGCGGGGTGGAGTTCCTCGGGGCCCGGACGGCGGACCAGGACCGGGCCCGGGCGCGGAGCGAGCGTCGTCATGCCGGGACCGCCTCCTTGCGCAGCAGGTCCCACAGTTCGCTTCTGAGGGCGGTGAACTCGCCGGTGGCGCGCACGTCGCCGGTGCGCGGGCGGGGGAACGGCGGGCGGTGCTCGGCGATGATCCGGCCGGGGCGGGCCGACATGACCAGGACGCGGTCGCCGAGGACGATGGCCTCCTCCAGGCTGTGGGTGATGAACAGGGTGGTCGTGCGCAGCGCCTGGGTGATCTCCAGCAGCTCGTCCTGGAGGATCGTGCGCAGTTGGGCGTCCAGGGCGGCGAACGGCTCGTCCATCAGCAGCAGTTCGGGCTCCACGGCCAGGGCGCGGGCGATCGCGACGCGCTGGCGCATGCCGCCGGAGAGCGCGGCGGGATAGGCGTCGGCGAAGTCGGCGAGGCCCATGCGGGCCAGCCACGCGTCGGCGCGCGCGTTCGCCTCGCGGCGCGGGACGCGCTGGATGTCGAGGCCGAAGCGGACGTTGGCGCGGACCGTCTTCCAGTCGTAGATGCCGTAGTCCTGGAAGATCATGGCGGCCGGGCGGGGGTCGGCGGTGCGGATCTCCAGGGTGCCGGAGCTGGGGCGGAGCAGGCCTGCGGCGATGCGCAGCAGCGTGGACTTGCCGCAGCCGGACGGGCCCACGAGACAGACGAACTCGCCCGGGGCGACGGCGAGGTCGAGCGGGCCCAGGGCGTCGACGGGACGCGGCGCGCGGAAGGTGCGGGTCAGATGTCGGGCGTGCAGTTTCGGATACGGCTCTCCCACTTCGGTCTCCTCGCGGAGTGCGGTACGGACTGGTGGGTGCCGTTGACCATATGACGGTCCGTCAGATTCGGGAAGGTCGCACGCGGCATGAAGGTCGCGCGCAGCACGAAGCCCCGGCGCCTATGGGGTGCCGGGGCTGTCGCGGAAGTCCTAGGCGGCCGCGCAGTTGGGGCAGAGGCCGCGGTAGGTGACCTCGACGTCCGAGACCGTGAAGCCGAAGCGCTCCGAGTCGGGGAGGTCGGCCAGCGGGTTGCCGCTCGGGTGGACGTCCCGGATGGCGCCGCACCGGGCGCAGACCAGGTGGTGGTGCGGCCGGTGCGCGTTCGGGTCGTAGCGCTTGGCGCGCTTGTCGGTGCTGACCTCCAGCACCTCGCCGAGGGAGACCAGCTCGCCCAGCGTGTTGTAGACCGTCGCCCGCGAGATCTCGGGCAGCTTGGCGACCGCTCGGGCGTGGACCTCGTCGGCGGTCAGGTGCACGTGCTCGCCGTCGAGAACCTCGGCCACGACGCGCCGCTGCGCGGTCATCCGCCATCCGCGGCCGCGCAGCCTCTCCAGAAGGTCACTCATGCGATCCAGCTTAACAGCAAGGGGACCAGATCCTGAACAGGTGTGACTTTGGAGCCTTGCTTGACTTGGACTAAGTCCAATGTAGGATCGAGACTGGCTTTAGCCGAGTGACAGGAGCAGTGGGACGTTATGCAGGAGGCGCACGTGACGCAGGGACCGCTCACTACGGAGGCCGGTGCACCGGTGGCCGACAACCAGAACAGCGAGACCGCGGGCGCCGGCGGCCCGGTCCTCGTGCAGGACCAGCTCCTGCTGGAGAAGCTGGCCCACTTCAACCGGGAGCGCATCCCGGAGCGCGTGGTGCACGCGCGCGGCGCCGGCGCCTATGGCACCTTCACGGTGACCGCCGACGTGACGCCGTACACCCGCGCCGCCTTCCTCTCCGAGGTCGGCAAGCAGACCGAGGTCTTCCTGCGCTTCTCCACCGTGGCCGGCAACCTCGGCGCCGCGGACGCCGTGCGCGACCCGCGCGGTTTCGCGGTCAAGTTCTACACCGAGGAGGGCAACTACGACCTCGTCGGCAACAACACCCCGGTGTTCTTCATCCGGGACGCCATCAAGTTCCCGGACTTCATCCACACCCAGAAGCGCGACCCGTACACCGGCTCGACCGAGGCCGACAACGTGTGGGACTTCTGGTCGCTGTCGCCGGAGTCCACCCACCAGGTGACCTGGCTGTTCGGCGACCGAGGCATCCCGGCGTCGTACCGGCACATGGACGGCTTCGGCTCGCACACCTACCAGTGGAACAACGGGGCCGGCGAGGTCTTCTGGGTCAAGTACCACTTCAAGACCGACCAGGGCATCAGGAACCTCACGCAGGAGGAGGCCAACCGGCTCGCGGGTGAGGACCCCGACTCCCACCAGCGGGACCTGCGCGAGGCGATCGAGCGCGGGGAGTTCCCGAGCTGGACCGTGGGCGTGCAGATCATGCCGGCCGCGGACGCGGCGACGTACCGCTTCAACCCCTTCGACCTGACCAAGGTGTGGCCGCACGCGGACTACCCGGTCGTCGAGATCGGCAAGCTGGAGCTGAACCGCAATCCGCGGAACATCTTCGCCGAGGTGGAGCAGAGCATCTTCTCGCCCGCGCACTTCGTGCCCGGCATCGGCCCCTCGCCCGACAAGATGCTCCAGGGCCGGCTGTTCGCCTACGGCGACGCGCACCGCTACCGCGTCGGCATCAACGCCGACCACCTGCCGGTCAACCGCCCGCACGCCACCGAGGCGCGCACCAACTCCCGTGACGGCTTCCTCTACGACGGCCGGCACGGCGGCGCGAAGAACTACGAGCCGAACAGCTTCGGCGGCCCGTACCAGACGGACCGCCCGCTGTGGTCGGCCACCGCCGTGAGCGGCGCCACGGGCAGCCACCCGACGCCCGTGCACGCCGAGGACGACGACTTCGTGCAGGCGGGCAACCTCTACCGGCTGATGTCCGCGGACGAGCAGGAGCGGCTGATCGCCAACCTGGCGGGCTTCATCGCCAAGGTCTCCCGTGACGACATCGTCGAGCGCGCGATCGGCAACTTCCGCCAGGCGGACGGCGACTTCGGCAAGCGGCTGGAGGTCGCCGTGCGGGAGCTGCGCGGCTGACGCTCCGGCGGCCGGCCGTTCGCCGTGGCCGTGGGCCGGGCTCCGTCACGGGGCCCGGCCCGCCGGTGTGCTCAGGCCGGCACGTGCTGCCGGGCCGGCGCCCAGCAGCGGATGATGTCGCGGACGGAGACGATGCCGACGGTCTCCCCGTCGTCGAGGACGATGAGGTGGCGGAAGCCGCCGTGGGCCATCGCGCGGGCCGCCTCCTCCAGGGTCCAGGACGGCGCGGCGAAGACGACGTCGGTGGTGGTGTGGGCGTGGGCGCGCTCCGTGTCCGGGCTCTGGCCCAGGCCCACGGAGTTGAGGATGTCGCGTTCGGTCAGTATGCCGATGCCGGTGCCGTCGGGGTCGTGGACGACGGCCGCGCCGACGCGGCGGGCGGACATCAGGGCGGCTGCCTGGCGGAGGGTGTGCGTGGGGCCGATGGTGAGGACCACCGTGCTCATGGCGTCGCGGACGAGCATGGACTGGAGCCACCTCCTGGCGGATTCCGTCGCTGCCGGGCTCCCGGTGCCCGATAGTTCACGGATTCACAAATTCACAAGTGGGGGGCTCTCAGAGTGACAGGTAAAGCGGGGGTCAACAAGGGGGCGCGTGCGGCCCATTGAGGGCGTGCGCGCTCAGCGGTGCCGGGCGGCGGCGCTCAGTAGCGCTGGTTGAGATACCCCAGCAGCTCGTCGTGCAGCAGGCCGTTGGACGCGGCCGCGTTGCCGCTGTGCGGGCCCGGGCGGCCGTCGAGGCCGGTGAAGGCGCCGCCCGCCTCCGTCACGACGATCGAGGTCGCGGCCATGTCCCACAGCGACAGCTCGGGCTCGGCGCAGATGTCGACCGAGCCCTCGGCGACCATCATGTACGGCCAGAAGTCGCCGTACGCGCGCGTGCGCCACACCTCGCGGGTGAGGTCCAGGAAGCCGTTCAGCCGGCCCTGCTCCTCCCAGCCGGTCAGCGAGGAGTACGCGAAGGAGGCGTCCGCCAGCTTCGAGACCCCCGAGACGTGCAGCCGGGAGGCCGAGGACAGGCTGCGCCCGCTGTACGCGCCGTGGCCCTTCGCCGCCCACCAGCGGCGGCCCAGCGCGGGCGCGGAGACGACGCCGACGACCGGCTGGAAGCCGCCCTCGCCCGCCTCCATCAGGGAGATCAGCGTGGCCCACACGGGCACGCCGCGGACGTAGTTCTTGGTGCCGTCGATCGGGTCGATCACCCAGCGCCGGGGACCCGTGCCCTCGACGCCGTACTCCTCCCCGAGGATCGCGTCGCGCGGGCGCGCCCGCTGCAACTGACCGCGGACGAGCTCCTCCGCGGCCTTGTCCGCCTCGCTCACCGGGGTCATGTCCGGCTTGGTCTCGACCTTGAGGTCGAGGGCCTTGAAACGGTCCATGGTGGCCGCGTCGGCGGCGTCCGCGAGGACGTGGGCGAAACGCAGGTCGTCGAGGTAGTCCGGCATGGAACGAACGCTATCCGGCGAGTTGGCCGGGGGGCCACACGGGCCCGATTACGGTCTGGCGGCACATGGTGACCGAAGGGCGCCCCCGCATGCTTTCACGAACCCTTGACAGTGCCCCTGTGCGCGTCAAATCTGGGCGCAGAGTCGCTCCGCCCCAGGGAGGCGATGATGCCTGCAGCGCGGGAATCCCTACTGGACGCCGCCTACACGGCGCTGGCGCGCCGGCCGTGGTCCGCCGTGCGGATGGTGGACGTGGCCGCGGCGGCCGGAGTGTCCCGGCAGACCCTCTACAACGAGTTCGGCAGCAAGGAGGGGCTCGCCCGGGCGCTGGTCAGAAGGGAGGCGGACAGCTATCTCGCGGGGGTGGAGCGGGCGCTGGCCACCCACTCCGACGCCCGCGACCGGCTGACCGCCACCGCCGAGTGGACGGCGTCGGCGGCCCGGGAGAACGCGCTGGTACGGGCCATGCTCACCGGCTGCTGGAGCGAACGGCTGCCCAACCCGACCCTGACCGCGGTGCCGTCCTCCTCGGCGGTGCCGGCGCAGCGCCGGGCCGACGGGCCGTTACCCTCGCCCGGCGACTTCGTGGCGATCGTCCGCGACCGGGCCGTGGCGGTCCTCGCCGGCCCCGGCGCCCACAAGTCGGACACCGCCGAACTGGCCCGCACCTGCGAACTGGCCGTCCGCCTCGCCCTGTCCTGCGTCGCGGCCCCACCGGGCGAGGGCGGCGTAGCGGACCTCATCCGCACAGCCCTGCCCCGCCAGGTCGCCTAGGCCGGTTCTTCCGCTCAGGCCCCGGCTGCGGATACGGCGCCTCCCGGCCGGGCCGAGCGGGAGCGAGGCCGAGCGTGGGGGAGTGCGTGCCGGGCCCGTGACGCCGGGGCGATCCGGAAGTCAGGGTCTAGGACCCCGCCTCCGCCCGGAGTTTCTCCGCCCGGTGGCGCGGGTCGTAGTGCGGGTCGACGCCCTCGGCGAGGACGAGGTCGCCCTGGATGTGGTCCGTGCGCAGGCGGAGGATCTCCTGGTAGGCGGGGGAGGAGTACCAGGCCCGCGCGGCGGCGAGGTCGGGGAACTCGATCAGCACCATGCTGCCCGGCCAGTCGCCCTCCACCACCTCCGCGGGCGGGCCGTGGATCAGGAAGCGCCCGTGGAAGGGGTCGAGGGTGGCCTGGATGCGCTCCAGGTACTCCAGCACGTCGGGGTGGTGACGACGCTCGCGCAGATGCGCGAAACCGTACGCGGACACGGCGTACTCCTTCACTCGTCCGTCGGAAGGCCGGAAATCCGCGACGAACGTAGCCACCGCCCCCGGCACCCGGCGATTACCCCGGAGGTAAGGGCGGCGGGGCTAGTGCGCCGAGCCCGACAGCTGGAGGCCGATCACGCCCACGATGACCAGGCTGATCGAGACGATCTTCAGCGTCGAGACCAGGTCGCCGAGGAAGACCATGCCGTAGATCGCGGTGCCCGCCGCGCCGATACCCGTCCACACGGCGTAGGCGGGGCCGACGTCGAGCTTTCTCAGGGAGAGGGTGAGCAGGCCGAAGCTGCCGAGCGCGAAACAGCAGAACGCGATCGTCGGCCAGACCCGGGTGAAGCCGTGGGAGAGCTTGAGGCACACGGCGAAGCCGGTCTCGAGAATCCCGGCCACGATGACCAGCAGCCACGCCATGTGCTGTCCTCCCGCATGTCCGGCTCGGTGCGATTATGCACTTACCGAGCTGACGTACAGGCAAACAACCCGGTGCTCAGTCACCCTCCTTGCGCTCCCGGGTCGCGAGGAGCCGGCGCAGCGAGTAGAGGCGGGCGGGGTCCGCGTGCCCCTCGGCCACCCACGCGTCCAGCGCGCAGTCCGGCTCGTCGTGGCTGCACGCGCGCGGGCAGTTCACCGTGCCGGGCTCCAGGTCCGGGAAGGCGTGGATGACCCGGGACGGGTCGATGTGCGCCAGACCGAAGGAACGGACGCCGGGCGTGTCGATCACCCAGCCGTCGGAGCCGCCCAGCGGCAGGGCCAGCGCGGAGGTCGTGGTGTGCCGGCCGCGGCCCGTCACCGCGTTGACGTGCCCCGTCAGCCGGCGGCGGTCCTCGGGCACCAGCGCGTTGACGAGCGTCGTCTTGCCGACGCCGGAGTGGCCCACGAAGGCGGTGATCTTGCCGTCCAGCTGCTCCCGCACCCGCTCCGCCGCGTCGCCGCTCTCCAGCTCCTGACGGCTGGTGACGACGTACGGGATGTCCAGGTCGCCGTACAGCTCCAGCAGCTTGTCCGGCGGGGCCAGGTCCGACTTGGTCAGCACCAGCAGCGGCTCCAGGCCGCCGTCGTACGCCGCCACCAGGCAGCGGTCGATCAGCCGCGGGCGCGGCTCGGGGTCGGCGAGGGCCGTGACGACGGCGAGCTGGTCGGCGTTGGCGACGACCACGCGCTCGTACGGGTCGTCGTCGTCCGCCGTACGGCGCAGCACCGACGTCCGCTCCTCGATGCGGACGATCCGCGCGAGGGTGTCCTTCTTGCCGGACAGATCACCGACCAGCGCCACCCGGTCGCCCACCACCGCCGCCTTGCGGCCCAGCTCACGGGCCTTCATCGCGAGCACCGTCCGGTCCTCGACCAGGCAGGTCAGCCGGCCGCGGTCGACGGTGAGGACCATGCCCTCGGCGGCGTCTTCGTGCGCGGGGCGGATGTTCGTCCGGGGGCGGGTGCCCTTGCGGTTGGGACGGGTGCGGATGTCGTCCTCGTCGGTGTGCTTGCCGTAGCGGCGCATGGTCGTACGCCCCTACGCCCCGACGCTCCCGAGCATCCCGGCCCACAGCTCGGGGAAGTCCGGCAGGGTCTTCGCGGTCGTCGCCACGTTCTCGATCTGCACGCCCTGGACCGCGAGGCCGATGACCGCGCCGGCCGTCGCCATGCGGTGGTCCTCGTAGGTGTGGAAGATCCCGCCGTGCAGCCGGCGCGGGCGGATGTGCAGCCCGTCGGCGGTCTCCGTCACGTCACCGCCGAGTTCGTTGATCTCCTTGGTGAGCGCGGCCAGCCGGTCCGTCTCGTGCAGCCGCAGATGGGACACGCCCCGCAGGGTCGAGGGGGAGTCGGCGAGGGCGGCCACCGCCGCGATGCCCGGGGTCAGTTCGCCGACCTCGCCCAGGTCCACGTCGATCCCGTGAATGCCACCCGAACCGGTGAACTCCAGTCCGTACTCGGTGAGTTCGCAGGAACCACCCATTTCGGTGAAGATCTCCCGCAGCCGGTCACCGGGCTGGGTGGTGCGGGCCGGCCAGTCGGGGATGACGACCCTGCCGCCGGTCACCAGCGCGGCGGCCAGGAAGGGCTGCGCGTTGGACAGATCGGGCTCGATGGTCAGGTCCCGGCCCAGCAGCGCGCCCGGCGTCACCCGCCACACGTTCGGCTCGCCGCCCGACTCCGGCGTGTCGACCTGGGCGCCGACCGCGCGCAGCATGTCCACGGTCATGCGGATGTGCGGCAGGGAGGGCAGGGAGGCGCCGACGTGCCGGACCTCGACGCCCTGGTTGAACCGCGGGCCGGACAGCAGCAGCGCCGACACGAACTGGGACGAGGACGAGGCGTCGATCTCCACCGGGCCGCCGTCCAGGGCGCCCCCGCCGTGCACGGTCAGCGGCAGCGCGCCCCGGCCGTCGTCGTCGATCCGGGCCCCGAGCACGCGCAGGGCGTCGATCACGCCGTGCAGGGGGCGTTCGTACGACCGCGGGTCGCCGTCGAAGCGGATCTCACCGTTGGCGAGGGCGGCCACGGGGGGCAGGAAGCGCATCACGGTGCCGGCGTTGCCGACGTCGACCGTGGCCGGGCCGTGCAGGCCGGTGGGCAGGACGCGCCAGGTCTCGCCGGTGCCGTCGGGGCCGACGCCCTCCTCGATGTCGACGCCCATCGCGCGCAGGGCGCCCAGCATCAGCAGCGTGTCGCGGGAGCGCAGCGGGCGGCGCAGCCAGCCGGGCTCGCTGGCCAGGGCCGCGAGGACGAGGGCACGGTTGGTGACCGACTTGGACCCCGGGACGTGGACCGTCGCGTCGACGGCTCCGCTCGCGTGGGGGGCGGGCCAGAGGGCGGTGTCTTCGGCGGGGGTTTGGGCCATGGGGCCACTCTATAAGGAGGGGGTGAGGGGGATCGTCGTCCGTGTGCGGGTGCGTTGTGGCTGGTCACACCTCCAGCAGCCAGCGCCCTCCGCCTATCAGGGAACACAGCGACACCGCGTGGAACAGGAACAGCCACAACCCCGCCGGCACATGCGTCAGCCGTGACAACTGGTCGGCGTCCGAGTCCCCCGCGCCGCCCCGCATCCGCTTCGCCTGCAGCTCGAAGGCCGGCCGTACGCCGCCCACCAGCAGGAACCACACGACCGCGTACGCGAACGCCGCCTGCACCTGGGGGCCCGCCAGCCAGGACACCAGCAGGAACATGCCGCCGGTGAGGATCACCGTCAGCGCGCCGTAGGCGTTGCGGATCATCACCAGCATGGCGATGAGCAGGGCCGTCGCCAGCCACAGCAGCAGGGTGATGCGGCCCTCCGCGAGGAGCGCGGCGCCGCCCAGGCCCAGCAGCGGGGGAGCGGTGTAGCCGGCGGCCGCGGTGAGGATCATGCCGATGCCGTGCGGCTTGCCGCGGCTGACGGTGAGGCCGCTGGTGTCGGAGTGCAGCCGTATCCCGGTCAGGGTGCGGCCGGTGAGCAGGGCGACCAGGCCGTGGCCGCCCTCGTGGGCGATGGTGATGGCGTTGCGCGAGACCCGCCACAGGCCGTGCGGGACGGTCACGGCGAGCGCGGCGACCAGGGTCGCCGCCACCACCCACAGGTCGGGGTCGGGCTGGGTGCCGGAGACCTGGTCCCAGAGGGAGGCGAGCGAGGAGGCGGTGCTGTCCATGGTCGGCGGTGACTCCCGGGGTCTCGGCGGATCGGGCGGGCGGCGCGTAGGTGCGGACGGTACCTGAGACGCCCACCCGGCAGGGAACGTTCCTGGCCATGAACGTGCAGGTCACGCTGGTGGGGCGGCGGAACGAACCCCGGCTCCCGCTTTTACCCGGGCCGGCTGTGCGCTTCCTGGGGATTGCCTGTGCCGCGCCCCGGCATGCCGGTTCCGCCCGCGTTTTCCGGCCACGGCGGTTCGTCCCGGGCCGGGTCGGCGGCGCGTGGCCGTTCCGTAGGGTGGAGGGCGTCAGCGAGACGCCGGTGAGGCGGTCGGAGGGGTGGTCGGAGATGTGCGGACGGTACGCGGCGAGTCGCAGGCCCGAGGACCTCGCGGGAATCTTCGAGATCGAGAAATGGGAGCCCGAGGAGACCCTCGCGCCCGACTACAACGTGGCCCCGACCAAGGAGGTCTACGCCGTCCTCGACCGCCCGCTGAAGGACGCCGGGGACCCGCGCCCGGTCCGGCAGCTGCGCACGCTGAAGTGGGGGCTCGTGCCGAGCTGGTCGAAGTCGCCCGAGGGCGCCGCGCGGATGATCAACGCGCGCGCCGAGACCCTGCACGAGAAGCCCTCCTACAAGCGGGCCTTCTCCTCCCGCCGCTGCATCATCCCCGCCGACGGCTACTACGAGTGGGTCACCGGCAAGCAGGAGCGGGACCTGGAGGTCGAGGGCAGGAAGAAGCGGCCGCGCAAGCAGCCGTACTTCGTGCTGCCGGCGGACGGGTCGGTGTTCGCGATGGCGGGGCTGTACGAGTTCTGGCGGGACAAGACCCTGCCCGACGACCACCCGCAGGCCTGGTGGGTGACCTGCTCCGTGATCACCACCGAGGCGGAGGCCACCCCGCTGGCCGTGGCCCCGGCCGAGGGCCCGCACTCCCTCGCCGAGATCCACCCCCGCATGCCCCTGATGCTCACCCCGGACCGCTGGGACGACTGGCTCGACCCCGCCCGCACCGACCTCGACGACCTGCGCTCGCTGCTGGCGCCCCCGCCCCCCGGCCTGATGCGCGCCTACCCGGTCTCCACCGCCGTCAGCAACGTCCGCAACAACGGACCGGAGCTGCTGAAGGAGCTGGAAGCGCCCGAAGAGGGCACACTCTTCTGACGTGACGACCGAGATCATCGCTACCGAGGCGGGCGACGCCCGCATCACCTGGCACCCGGCGCGGCAGGCCCGGCTGGTGCTGGCCGCGAGCCACGGCGCCGGCGGCGGCATCGACGCACGGGACCTGCGGGCGCTGGCCGAGGTGCTGCCGGAGCACGGGGTGACCGTCGCCCTGGTGGAGCAGCCCTGGCGGGTGGCCGGCAAGAAGGTGGCGCCCGCGCCCAGGACACTCGACCTCGGCTGGCGCGGCGTCTGGCCCGCGCTGGCCGGACTGGGGCTGCCGGTGGTCTCCGGCGGCCGCAGCGCCGGCGCCCGGGTCGCCTGCCGCACGGCCGCCGAGCTGGGCGCCCACGCCGTCCTCGCGCTGAGCTTCCCGCTCCACCCGCCGGGCCGGCCCGAGAAGTCCCGCGCCGGGGAACTGCTCGGATCAGGGGTGCCCACCCTCGTCGTCCAGGGCGGCAACGACCCCTTCGGCCGGCCCGAGGAGTTCCCGGACGGCACCTACGAGCTGGTCGAGGTGCCGTACGGCGATCACGCCTTCGCCGTGCCGAAGAAGGCGGACATCGGCCAGGAACAGGCCGTGGCGATCGTCACGGACGCGGTGCTGAAGTGGACCGGGTCACTCGGGTGAAGGCCCGGGAATGTTGCCGGGCGGGCCTCTGTTGAGCCGGACAGAAGTGCTGACCAACCAGCACCGATGTCGTGGGAGAGGAAGTCCGCCGCATGGGTTCGACCGTATGCCCGAGCCGCAGCAGCCGCGCTGACCTGGACTGGACGGTGCTGCACGCGGCGAAGACCACCCCTATTCGAGGGGCGGCAGGCACGGGTCGTCGTCTATCCTCCGATTCTGGTGACACCGGTTTCGGTGCCGCCCGGAATCTTGAGGAGGTGGGTCCGGTCACTGGGATCGACGCAGGGACCGACAACGGCCAGGCGGAGCTGCCCGAGGGCCAGGGCATGAGCGCGCAGACGACTCCCGAGTCGACCGCGGAGCGCAGCGCGCGCTTCGAGCGGGACGCGCTCGAATTCCTCGACCAGATGTACTCGGCCGCGCTGCGCATGACGCGCAACCCGGCGGACGCCGAGGACCTGGTGCAGGAGACGTACGCCAAGGCGTACGCGTCCTTCCACCAGTTCCGCGAAGGCACCAACCTGAAGGCGTGGCTGTACCGGATCCTCACCAACACCTTCATCAACTCCTACCGCAAGAAGCAGCGCGAACCCCAGCGCAGCGCCGCGGAGGAGATCGAGGACTGGCAGCTCGCCCGCGCCGAGTCGCACATGTCGACGGGTCTGCGCTCCGCGGAGTCGCAGGCGCTCGACCACCTGCCCGACTCGGACGTGAAGGAAGCGCTCCAGGCGATCCCCGAGGAGTTCCGCATCGCCGTCTACCTCGCCGACGTAGAGGGCTTTGCGTACAAGGAGATCGCGGACATCATGGGGACACCCATCGGTACGGTGATGTCCCGGCTGCACCGGGGCCGCCGTCAACTGCGCGGCATGCTTGAGGACTACGCCCGTGAGCGCGGACTGGTCCCGGCCGGCGCCGGAGAGTCGAACGAAGCGAAAGGCTCGGGCTCATGAGCTGCGGAGAGCCGCACGAGACGGACTGCAGTGAGGTCCTCGACCATCTCTACGAGTTCCTCGACAGCGAGATGCCGGCCGTCGATCGCGGCAAGTTCGAGCAGCACTTCAAGGAGTGCTCGCCCTGCCTGGAGAAGTACGGCCTGGAGCAGGCCGTGAAGAAGCTGGTCAAGCGGTGCTGCGGACATGACGACGTGCCGACGGACCTGCGCGCCAAGGTCATGGGGCGGATCGAGCTGATCCGCTCCGGCCAGGCGGTGCCCGAGCACGACGTGACGGCCACATCCCAGGAGTCCTGAACTCCCCCGGGAACGGACTGTAAGTCCCTCGGGAACGGACTGTCGTCACTCGAACGTGCTAATCCGCGGTTCATAAGCCCGCGGCTCCCCCCGCACCCGCCCTAGGCTCCTCACCCTGAGCAGGCATGTCCGGGGAGGGGTGTGATGGAGGCGGTACCGGCGCGGGCACGGGCGTATGTGGCCGGTGCGGCTGTCGGTGCCGTGTGCTGTCTGCTTCCGCTGCCGGGGCAGCGTGCGCCCTGGTGGGCGATCGCGCTGCTCGCGGCGGTGTACGCCGGCTGCGAGCGGGCCGCCGCCCGGTGGCGCTTCGCCGGAACGTTCTACCCCGTGCTCCTCGCCGCGGCCTTCCTGCTGCCGCCGCCCGCCGCCGCCCTGGTGCCGTTGCCGGGGGCGCTGCTGTCCCCGGTCGAGCGGCGGCCGTCGTGGCCGCGCCGGGTCTGGCGGGCCGCCGAGTCGGCCCTCGCCGTGTGGACGGCGAGCCGCGTGCACTGGGCGCTGGGCGGCCGGGACGCCGTCGTGACCTGCGACTTCCCGCACGTCCTGATCCCGGCCGGGGCCGCGGTCCTCGCCTTCTGCCTGGCGCTGACGATCCTGGACGGCGGGATTCTCGCGTTCGCGGAGCACATGCCGCTACGGCGGGCCTGGCGCGGCCTGTTCGTCCGCTCCCTCGCACCGGTCACCGTCCACGGGCTCGCCGGGCTCATGATGGCCGTGCTGTGGCGCAGCCCGTACGGGCCCGTCGCCGCGCTGCTGGTGCTGCTGCCGATGTGCGTGTCGTGGTGGGCGTTCGCGCAGTACCACCGGGAGCGGGCCGCCCACCAGGCGACGATCCGGGCGCTGGTGCAGGCCGTCGACATCAAGGACGGGTACACCCGCGGGCACAGCGAGCGGGTCGGGCAGGCGTCGATGATGATCGCCCGCGAGCTGGGCATGGACGAGGAGCGCGTCGAGGTGCTGCGGTTCGCCGGCATCCTGCACGACGTCGGCAAACTCGGCGTCCCCACCCGGCTGTTGCGCAAGGACGGGCCGCTGACCCCCGAAGAGCGGCGGGTGATCGAGCTGCATCCCGAGTACGGGCACGAGATGGTGCGCGGAATCGGTTTTCTCGGGGAGGCGCGGGCGGCCGTACTGCACCATCACGAACGGCTGGACGGCAGCGGCTACCCCTACGGGCTGGTCGGCAGCCAGATCCCGGAGTCGGCGCGGGTGGTGGCGGTCGCGGACGCCTTCGACGCGATGACCTCCACCCGCTCCTACCGCCGCGCCCGGCCCGTCGCCGCCGCGCTGGAGGAGCTCCAGCGGTGCGCGGGACGGCAGTTCGACCCCCGGATGGTCACCGCACTGGTCCGCGCGCTGGCCCGCTACGGCTGGCATCCGGTGGTGACGTCCGAGGAACACCCACCACCGGCGCCCCCGCCGCCGCGTCCGTCCACGGCGGACCGGTCGGGAGTGCGACGATGAGGGCACCGGCGACGCCCGCGCTCGCCGCAGTGGGCGGGCCGCTGCCGAGCCGGCGTGCGCCGCTGGCCGTTCTCATCCACGGTGCCGCCGTGCTGCTCGCCGGAGTGTCGCTGGGGGTGACCTTGTGGGCGGGGCTCGCGGAGCGGTCCGTGGCGCTGGCCTTCGGGGGGTTCGTCGCCGTCGGGGAGTTCGGGCGGTGGACCGGGGCCCGGGTCAGGGAGGCCGCACCGCTCGGGGCGGCCGGCGCGCTGGCGTACGCGCTGCTCGGGGAGAACGCCGGGCGGCCCACGCACCACGGCGTCCTCCAGGCCGTCGCCGTCGTCCTCGCCGCCTCCCTCGCCGGCAGCGTGCTGCCCATCGGGCGGGGACAGCACGCGGTCGCCGACCATCTCGCCCGGCGCGTGCTCACCGTCGGCTTCGCCGCCGTCTGCTTCCAACCCCTGTACAACCGGGGCCTGTTCGACAGCCTGATCGGTCCCGCGTACGCCCTGCTGCTGCTCGCGCTGCTCGCCCTCACCGCGCTGTGCGACGCCGTACTCGCCGCCGCCCTCGCGCACGCCCGCACCCGCTGGCCCTTCGGCCCGCTGCTCAGGGACGAGCTGCGCGCCCTCCTCGGCATCGGCTCGGCCGTGTGCGCGACCGGCGCCGTGATGGCGCTCGCGGTCGCCGTCGTCGGACTGTGGGCGCTGCCCGTGTTCTGTCTGCCGCTGCTGCTCACCCAGCTCGCCTTCAAGCGGTACGCGGCCGTGCGCACCACCAACCGGCAGACCATCGCCTCCCTCGCCCGCGCCACCGAGATCGCCGGCTACACCCCGGCCGGGCACGCCCGCCGCGTCGCCGCGCTCAGCCGGGCCGTCGGCCGGGACCTGGGGCTCACCCGGCCGGAGCTGACCGTGCTGGAGTACGCGGCCCTCATGCACGACATCGGCCAGCTCAGCCTGGTCGACCCGGTGCCGGCCGGTGCCACCGCCGTCCTCCCGGTGGCCGAACAGCGCCGTATCGCGCTGCTCGGCGGGGCCGTCGTACGCCAGACCGGGGTCGACCCGGCGGTCGCCGTGATCGTGGAGCGGCAGGCCGACCCGTGCCCGGAGCAGCCGCTCGCCGCGCGGATCGTGCGGGCGGTGAACGCCTACGAGGAGAAGGCGCAGGGAGCGGGGCCCGGCGGCCCGCTGACGGCGCTGGAGGAGCTGCGGCTGGCCACCGCAGGGGAGTACGCCCCCGAGGTGGTGGAGGCGCTGGCCCGGGTGCTGGCCCGGGAACGTCTGACCCTCCCCGCGGCTGGGTAACCCATGGGTAATGAGCGCCCTTCCAGCCGCACGTGGTTGGATGCGAAGGAGAGGGTGTCCGGGGGCGGTACAGCCAGCCCACTCCACGGAACTGGCAGGCGGGAATCGTGAGGATCTTCGGCAAGGGACGGCACCGGCCCTCCGCCTCCTGGCGGCAGGCCACCGACCGCGCGTTCACTCTGATCGGCGACGGCCGGTACGAGGACGCGGGCGCGCTGCTGACGCGCGCCGCCGATCTGGAGCCCTGGCTGTCGGAGTCCTGGTTCAACCTCGCCCTGCTGCACAAGTTCCGGCACGACTGGGAGCAGGCCCGCGCGGCCGGGCTGCGCGCCGTCGCCCTGCTCGACCGGGAGACCGGTGCCCCCGACTGGTGGAACGTCGGCATCGCGGCCACCGCCCTGCAGGACTGGCCGCTGGCCCGGCGGGCCTGGCAGGCGTACGGGCTGCGGGTACCGGGCACGGCCACCGCGTCCGGCGAGCCGGTCGGCATGGACCTCGGCAGCGCGGCCGTACGGCTGTCGCCGGAAGGCGAGGCCGAGGTGGTGTGGGGACGGCGGCTGGATCCCGCCCGCATCGAGGTGCTGTCCATCCCGCTGCCGTCGTCCGGGCGGCGCTGGGGCGAGGTCGTGCTGCACGACGGCGTCCCGCACGGCGAGCGGACCACGGCCGCCGGGCACTCCTACCCGGTCTTCGACGAGATCGAGCTGTGGGCGCCGTCGCCGGTGCCGACCTGGGTGGTGCTGCTGGAGGCGGCGACCGAGGCGGACCGGGACGCGCTGGAGCGGCTCGCCGCGGACGCGGGGTTCGCGGCGGAGGACTGGTCGTCGTCGGTGCGGCTGCTGTGCCGGATGTGCTCGGAGTCGCGGATGCCGTCGGACGAGGGCGACGGGGAGCACCTGGACCCCCACGACCACAGCGAGCCGGGGCACCCCGGGCCGCTGGGGCACCGGACCGACGGACAGCTGTGGGTGCCGGAGCGCGAGTGCGGGGTGGCCGCGCCGGCGTCACTGGTCCGGGGGCTGCTGGACGGCTGGGTCGCCGACAGCCCGGATTCGCGGGACTGGCGGGATCTGGAAGAGGTCTGCTGAACAGCGCCGTACCCTGTATCAGCAACTTCTCCCCTGGTTTGTGTAGGAAGGCATACGTCGGTCATGGCTCAGCAGGACACCGATCAGCAGCACGCGGGCGTGCTCCCCGTCGACGACGAGGGGTACGTCGTCGACACGGAGGACTGCGAGGAGCGCGAGGCCGCCTGGCGGGAGCGCGGCACCTCCCGGCCCATCACCGTCGTCGGCAACCCGGTGCTGCACAAGGAGTGCCGGGACGTCACCGAGTTCGGCGAGGAGCTCCAGCAGCTGGTGGCGGACATGTTCGCCTCGCAGCGCACGGCGGAGGGCGTGGGTCTGGCCGCCAACCAGATCGGCGTCGACCTGAAGGTCTTCGTCTACGACTGCCAGGACGACCAGGGCGTGCGGCACGTCGGCGTGGTCTGCAACCCCCGGCTCGTCGACCTGCCCGCCGACAAGCGCCGCCTCGACGACAGCAACGAGGGCTGCCTGTCGGTGCCGACCGCGTACGCGCCGCTCGCCCGTCCGGACTACGCCGAGGTGACCGGCCAGGACGAGCAGGGCAACCCGATCAGGGTCCGCGGCACCGGCTACTTCGCCCGCTGCCTGCAGCACGAGACCGACCACCTGTACGGCTACCTCTACATCGACCGTCTCTCCAAGCGCGAGCGCAAGGACGCGCTGCGCCAGATGGCCGAGAACGAGCCGCGCTACCCCGTGGTCGCCAACGACTGACACCCCACCGGTCGCCCCGACTCCCTTCCGTACGGCGTCTGTTCAGGAGCCTCCTCCTCAACAGGCGCCGTTCGTCTGTCCGTCGCACGTTCGATCGTATATACGCCTCTCGTGATCCATAATCAGTCACACAATGGGAGATTCTCGGCACGTTGGGGTAGTGAACGGCGCAAATACGTTCCCAGAACGGTCAGTTGTGGTGCTGAATGGGAAGTGCGGGGATACGCAACGGCGCGCGCCCGGCACAGCGGGAGGGGCGTGCGCAACTGGCGGCTGAGAGGGGTTTGTTCGTGCATGCTTTCCCACACAGCACCACCACGACGGCGACCGCGATCGCGGTCCCACCGGCGCTCTGCCTTCCGGTGATCGAGGCCGCGTTTCCCCGGCAACTGCACCCGTATTGGCCCCGGCTGCAGGAGAAGACCCGGACCTGGCTGCTGGAAAAGCGGCTCATGCCGGCGGACAAGGTGGAGGAATATGCCGACAGCCTTTGCTACACGGACCTCATGGCGGGCTACTACCTGGGCGCCGACGACGAGGTCCTGCAGGCGATAGCCGACTACAGCGCGTGGTTCTTCGTCTGGGACGACCGCCACGACCGCGACATCGTGCACCGGCGGCCGCAGGCCTGGCGGCGGCTGAGGTTCCGGTTGCACGCGGCGCTCGACTCCCCGCAGGAGCACCTGCACCACCAGGACCCGCTGGTCTCGGCCTTCGCGGACAGCATGGTGCGGCTGTACTCGTTCCTGCCCGGTACCTGGAACGCCCGCTTCGCCCGGCACTTCCACGCGGTGATCGAGGCGTACGACCGCGAGTTCACCAACCGCAGCGAGGGGACCGTCCCCACGGTCGAGGAGTACCTGGCCCTGCGCCGGCTCACCTTCGCGCACTGGATCTGGACCGATCTGCTGGAGCCGAGCGCCGGGCTGGAACTCCCGGACGCGGTGCGCACACACCCCGCATATCGGCGGGCCGCATTACTGAGCCAGGAGTTCGCCGCCTGGTACAACGACCTGTGCTCGCTTCCGAAGGAAATAGCGGGCGACGAGGTCCACAATCTCGGCATCAGTCTCGTCACCCACGAGGGGCTGAATCTCGAAGAAGCCGTCGCGGAAATACGGCGGCGCATCGAGGAATGCATCGCCGAATTCATCGTCGCCGAACGGCAGGCGCTGCGTTTCGCCGACACCCTCGCCGACGGCACGGTGCGGGGAAAGGAAATCAGCGCGGCCGTCAGGGCCTGCGTCGGCAATATGCGGAACTGGTTCAGTTCCGTCTACTGGTTCCACCACGAGTCCGGCCGGTACAGGGTCGACAGCTGGGACGACCGGTCCACGCCCCCGTACGTCAACAACGAAGCGGCAGGTGAGAAATGACCGTCGAGTCTGTGACGCCCGAACCGCAGATATATGCGGAATCGGAGCTGCGTGAGCCACCCCTCGCGGGCGGCTCGGTCCCCCTTCTCGGCCACGGTCTCAAACTCGTCGCCGACCCGCTCGCTTTCATGTCCCGGCTGCGCGAGTACGGCGATGTCGTACGCCTCAAACTCGGCCCCAAGACGGTGTACGCGCCCACCACTCCGGCGCTCACCGGAGCCCTCGCCCTGAACCCCGACTTCATCATCGCCGGGCCGCTGTGGGAGTCCCTGGAGGGGCTGCTCGGCAAGGAGGGCGTCGCCACCGCCAACGGGCCGCGGCACCGGCGCCAGCGGCGCACCATCCAGCCCGCCTTCCGGCTGGACGCCATCCCCGCCTACGGGCCGATCATGGAGGAGGAGGCGCACGCGCTCGCCGAGCGCTGGAGCTCGGGCGAGACCGTGGACTGCACCTCCGAGTCCTTCCGGGTCGCCGTCCGCATCGCCGCCCGCTGTCTGCTGCGCGGCGAGTACATGGACGAGCGGGCCGAGCGGCTGTGCGTCGCCCTCGCCACCGTCTTCCGCGGAATGTACCGGCGGATGGTGGTCCCCCTCGGACCGCTGTACAAGCTGCCGCTGCCGCCCAACCGCGCATTCAACCGGGCACTGGCCGATCTGCATCTCCTCGTCGACGAGATCGTCGCCGAACGCCGGGCATCCGGTCAAAAGCCGGACGATTTGCTGACGGCTTTGCTGGCGGCCGAGGACGACAATGGCGAGCCCATCGGGGAACAGGAGATCCACGACCAGGTCGTCGCGATCCTCACCCCCGGAAGTGAAACCGTGGCCTCCACGATCATGTGGCTGCTACAGGTGCTCGCCGAGCATCCGGAACACGCGGACAAGGTGCGCGACGAAGTCCTCTCGGTCACCGGCGGTACCCGTCCGGTCGCATTCGAGGATGTCCGCAAGCTCACCCACACCAACAATGTCGTCGTCGAGGCCATGCGCCTGCGCCCCGCCGTATGGATATTGACGCGGCGGGCGGTGACCGACACCGAACTCGGTGGCTATCGCATTCCGGCCGGGGCCGACATCGTCTACAGCCCGTACGCGATCCAGCGCGATGCGAAGTCGTACCGGGACAGCCTGGAGTTCGACCCGGACCGCTGGCTTCCGGACCGGGTCAAGGACGTGCCGAAATACGCCATGAGTCCGTTCAGCGTGGGCAATCGCAAGTGTCCCAGCGACCACTTCTCGATGGCCCAGCTGACCCTCGTCACGGCGGCGGTGGCGACCCGGTACCGCCTGGAGCAGGTACCGGGCTCCAACGACGCGACCCGGGTCGGCATCACCCTGCGGCCGCACCGGCTGCTGGTGAAGCCGGTGCCGAGGTGAGCGGGGCCGCTCAGGCGGCGGCCTCATCGCCCCGGAACGTGCGCCGGTAGGCGTTCGGGGTGGTCCCCAGCGTCCGGACGAACTGGTGACGCAGCGCGGCCGCGTTGCCGAACCCGGTCCGGCCGGCGATCGCGTCCACCGTCTCGTCCGTCGCCTCCAGCAACTGCTGGGCCAGCAGCACGCGCTGGCGCAGGATCCAGCGGTAGGGAGTCGTCCCGGTCTCCTGCTGGAAGCGACGGGCGAAGGTGCGCGGCGACATGTGGGCGCGCTCGGCGAGCTCCTCGACGGTGACCTCCCGGTCGAGGTGGCGCTCCATCCACGCCAGCACCTCGCCCACCGTGTCGCACGGGCTCTTCGGCAGCGGTCGCTCGATGTACTGCGCCTGCCCGCCGTCCCGGTGCGGCGGCACCACCATGCGCCGGGCGATCTTGTTGGCGACCTCCGGGCCCTGCTCCTTGCGCACCAGGTGCAGACAGGCGTCGATGCCGGCGGCCGTGCCCGCGGAGGTGATCACCGGGTCCTCGTCGACGTACAGGACGTCGGGCTCGACGGTCAGCCGCGGGTAGGCCCGCGCCAGCTCGTCCGCGTGGTGCCAGTGCACCGCGCACCGCCGGCCGTCCAGCAGCCCGGCCGCGGCCAGCAGGAAGACGCCGGAGCAGACGCTGAGCACCCGCGCGCCCTCGTCGACCCGCCGGCGCAGCGTCGCCAGCAGCTCGGGCGGGAAGTCGCGCCGCTCGAAGTCGGCGCAGGCCGGCACGGCGATCAGGTCGGCCGTCTCCAGCCGCTCCAGACCGTGCTCGACGTGCATGCCGAAGCCGGCGCGCGTGGTCAGCCGGGGACCCTCGGCGGAGGCGACCGCGAAGTCGTACACGGGCAGCCCGTCGTCACTGCGGTCGATGCCGAAGACCTCGCAGACGACGGCGAGTTCGAAGGGGTTCACGCCGTCCAGCACGACGGCGGCGACGTTCTGCAGCATGCCGTCCAGTGTGCCTCATGACTGGCAGCATTTCGAGGTTGTACGGCAGTCCTGCCACTGTTGGTAAGGAGTCAACGGCGCGACAGTGGTGTCCATGGATACGGCACACATCGAAGGACTGATCGGAATGCTGACCGTTCTCGCCATCCTGGTTCTGCTGGTCCTGCCGTCCGTGCTCGGCATCGCCCACGACCGCCGCATCGACCGCGAGATCCGCGAGGCCGCGCGGGCCCGGGGCGAACTCGACGACCGGCGGCGGCCGGTCCGGCGCGGGCGCTACCTGACGACCACGGTGACCCACCACTCCTGAATCCCCAGGCACGAGACCCGGCCGGTCTGCGTGGCGCACAGGGGGCGCTGCGAGGACAGCCGGGCCGTGCCCGCGGCCACGGCCTGGTAGGCGGCGCTCGCGTCCCCCGGCTGGATGACGAAGCCGCTGTTGGTGGCCTCCAGCCCGCCGCCGCTGACACTGACCGGCTTCCAGGGCCGTTTCGCCGTACCGTCCAGGTCGATCCGCAGCGTCTCGCCCACCGCGAGGCACACGGTACGGCCGCTGTCGCCGGCGTGCAGCTGCCCGTGGGGGGCGCAGTCACCGGGCGGGGACGTGCTCGGGGCGGGGGAGGACGTGCTCGGTGCGGGGGAGGACGGCGACACGGTGTCGCCGCCTCCCCCCTTTCCGCTTCCGGTTCCGTTTCCGCTGCCCGCCTGGTCGCCGCAGCCCGCGAGGAACAGGGTCAGCGCGGCGAGGGCGAGGGTCGCGCGGTGGATGGTTCGGCGCATGGGGGGCCTCCTCTGTGCTTGGACGTACCACCCATGCGCCTGGATCCCGCCCGGGTCAGCTGGTCGTGACGGCGGTGTCGTCGACGACGAAGCTGGTCTGGAGCGAGGAGTCCTCGACCCCGCTGAACTTCAGGGTGACGGTGGAGCCCGCGTAGGAGCTCAGGTCGAAGGACTTCTGGGTGTAGCCGGAGGCGGCGTTGAGGTTGGAGTACGTCGCCAGGGTGGTCGATCCGGCGGTGACCGTCAGCTTGTCGTACTGGGTGCT
>NZ_JBTWMV010000039.1:0-68991 GCF_054850255.1 Streptomyces sp. 7R007
CCCCCCCGGCCCCGACCCCACCCCACACCGCAGGCGCTACGTGCACCCCCACCGAACCCGCACAGGCGCCGCAGGCACCCGTACCCTAGAGCCCGTGCAGGTACGACACGACGCCCCCCTGGCCCCCCTGACCACCTTCCGGCTGGGCGGCCCCGCAACGCGACTGCTCACCGCGACCACCGACGCCGAGGTGATCGACGCGGTCCGCGAAGCCGACGACAGCAGAACCCCGCTGCTCGTCATCGGCGGCGGCTCCAACCTCGTCATCGGCGACAAGGGCTTCGACGGCACCGCCCTGCGCATCGCCACCACCGGCGCGGAACTGCACGGCACCACCCTCGAACTCGCGGCCGGCGAGACCTGGACGGACGCGGTCACCCGCACCGTGGAGGCCGGACTCGCCGGCATCGAATGCCTCGCCGGCATCCCCGGCTCCGCGGGCGCCACCCCCATCCAGAACGTCGGCGCCTACGGCCAGGAGGTCTCCTCGACGATCACCGAGGTGATCGCCTACGACCGCCACGCCGGCCGCACCGTCACCCTCACCAACGCCGACTGCGCCTTCTCCTACCGCCACAGCCGCTTCAAGGCCGACCCCGAGCGCTACATCGTCCTGCGCGTCCGCTTCGAGCTGGAGGACGCCGACGGCCTGTCGGCCCCGATCAAGTACGCCGAGACGGCCCGCGCCCTGGGCGTCGAGCCCGGCGACCGCGTACCCCTCGCCGACGCCCGCGAGACGGTACTGAAGCTCCGCGCCGGCAAGGGCATGGTTCTCGACCCCGAGGACCACGACACCTGGTCGGCGGGTTCCTTCTTCACCAACCCGATCCTCACCGACGAGCAGTTCGCCGCGTTCCACGCACGCGTGCACGCGCACCTGGGCGAGGACGTGGAACCGCCCGCCTACCCCGCGGGAGACGGCCGCACCAAGACCTCCGCGGCCTGGCTGATCGACAAGGCCGGTTTCACGAAGGGCTACGGCACCGGCCCCGCCCGCATCTCCACCAAGCACACCCTCGCCCTCACCAACCGAGGCGACGCCACCACCGAGGACCTCCTCGCGCTGGCCCGCGAGGTCGTGGCGGGCGTACGCGAGACGTTCGGGATCACGCTGGTCAACGAACCGGTGACGGTAGGGGTGACCCTCTAGGGGCCACCCCTGAAGAACACCTCAGTCAGCCGTCAGCCGAACATCCCCACCTCGTAGTCGCCCGCAGGCTGCTGGACGATGACGTTCAGGCGGTTGTACGTGTTGATGAGCGCGATGAGCCCCACCAGCGCGGCGAGCTGCTCCTCGTCGTAGTGCTTGGCGGCGTTCTCCCACACCTCGTCCGGCACACCCCCGGCCGCGTCGGCGATCCGGGTGCCCTGCTCGGCCAGTTCCAGCGCGGCCCGCTCGGCCTCGGTGAACACCTTGGCCTCCCTCCAGGCCGCGACCAGGTGCAGCCGCTGCGCGGTCTCGCCCGCAGCGGCCGCGTCCTTGGTGTGCATGTCGGTGCAGAAACCGCAGCCGTTGATCTGACTCGCGCGGATCTTCACCAGCTCCTGCGTCGCCGCCGGCAGCGACGACTCGGAGATCGCCTTGCCTGCGGTGTTGATGTACCGCAGGAACTTGCCGGCGACGGGGTTGGCGAAGAGGTTGAGGCGAGCTTCCATGGTGGACTCCAGTGCCGTTGTGGACGGTTACACCTCCTTGACGGCACGGCCCGCCCCGATGTGACAGACCCGCATGTGACCTGAGTCACCCCTCCTCCCCGCCCCCCAACCACCCGTCCACCCCACCCAAGAGCTCCGCCTTGACCCCCTCCGGAGCGGCGGACGCACGGATCGACTGCCGGGCCAGCTCCGCCAGCTCCTCGTCCGTGAAGGCGTGATGCCGCCGCGCGATCTCGTACTGCGCGGCGAGACGCGCCCCGAACAACAGCGGATCGTCGGCGCCGAGAGCCATCGGCACCCCGGCCTCGTACAGGGTCCGCAACGGCACGTCCTCAGGCTTCTCGTACACGCCCAGCGCGACGTTCGACGCAGGACACACCTCGCACGTCACGCCCTTCTCCGCCAGCCGCCGCAGCAGCCGCGGGTCCTCGGCCGCCCGCACACCGTGCCCCAGCCGATCGGCGTGCAGGTCGTCAAGACAGTCCCGTACGGACGACGGCCCCGTCAGCTCACCCCCGTGCGGCGCGGACAGCAGCCCGCCCTCCCGCGCGATGTGAAACGCCCGGTCGAAGTCCCGGGCCATGCCCCGCCGTTCGTCGTTGGACAGCCCGAACCCGACCACACCGCGGTCGGCGTACCGCACCGCGAGCCGGGCCAGCGTCCGCGCGTCGAGCGGGTGCTTCATACGGTTCGCGGCGACGAGCACCCGCATCCCCAGCCCCGTCTCGCGCGAGGTCGTCTCGACCGCGTCCAGGATGATCTCCAGAGCCGGGATCAGCCCGCCCAGCCGGGGCGCGTACGACGTCGGGTCGACCTGGATCTCCAGCCACCCCGAGCCGTCCCTGAGGTCCTCCTCTGCCGCCTCCCGGACCAGCCGCTGTATGTCCTCGGGCTCCCTGAGGCACGAGCGCGCCGCGTCGTACAGCCGCTGGAAACGGAACCAGCCGCGCTCGTCGGTGGCCCGCAGCCGCGGCGGCTCCCCGCTGGTCAGCGCCTCCGTCAGCGCTTCGGGAAGCCGTACTCCGTACTTGTCGGCCAGCTCGAGGACGGTCCCGGGCCGCATCGACCCGGTGAAGTGCAGGTGCAGATGGGCCTTCGGCAGCTCAGAGACATCACGTACACGCTCCATTCCAGGATCCTGCCGTACGCCGCCGCCGTCCCGGTAGCCGATTCCCCTTTAGTGGTCTTGCTCGCACAAAGAACGCGTGCGCAGAACGCACACAAGAGAAAACACAAAAGAAAGCGGACCCCCTCACCCGAGGGAGCCCGCTCCACACCGGAAGTCCACCCCGGGAGCGTCAGTCCCGAGCCTCCGCCAGCAGCTTCTGGATCCGCGACACGCCCTCGACGAGGTCCTCGTCCCCCAGGGCGTACGACAGCCGCAGGTACCCCGGCGTACCGAACGCCTCACCCGGGACGACCGCGACCTCGGCCTCCTCCAGGATCAGCGCGGCCAGCTCGACCGTGTCCTGCGGCCGCTTGCCGCGGATCTCCTTGCCGAGCAGCGCCTTCACCGACGGGTAGGCGTAGAACGCGCCCTCCGGCTCGGGGCAGACGACGCCCTCGATCTCGTTCAGCATCCGCACGATGGTCTTGCGGCGCCGGTCGAACGCCTCGCGCATCGCCGCGACCGCGTCCAGGCCACCCGACACCGCCGCCAGCGCCGCCACCTGCGCGACGTTGGACACGTTCGACGTGGCGTGCGACTGGAGGTTGGTGGCCGCCTTGACGACGTCCTTCGGGCCGATGACCCAGCCCACGCGCCAACCGGTCATCGCGTACGTCTTCGCGACACCGTTGACGACGATGCACTTGTCCCGCAGCTCGGGCAGCAGCGCCGGCAGGGACACGGAGACCGCGTCGCCGTACACCAGGTGCTCGTAGATCTCGTCGGTCAGCACCCACAGGCCGTGCTCGACGGCCCAGCGGCCGATCGCCTCGGTCTCGGCCTCGGAGTACACCGCGCCGGTCGGGTTCGACGGCGACACGAAGAGGACGACCTTGGTCTTCTCCGTACGGGCCGCCTCCAGCTGCTCCACGGAGACCCGGTAGCCGGTCGTCTCGTCGGCGACCACCTCGACCGGCACACCGCCCGCGAGCCGGATCGACTCCGGGTACGTCGTCCAGTACGGGGCCGGAACGATGACCTCGTCGCCCGGGTCGAGGATCGCGGCGAAGGCCTCGTAGATGGCCTGCTTGCCACCGTTGGTGACCAGGATCTGCGAGACGTCGGGCTCCCAGCCGGAGTCGCGCAGCGTCTTCGCGGCGATCGCGGACTTCAGCTCGGGCAGACCGCCGGCCGGGGTGTACCGGTGGTACTTCGGGTTCTTGCAGGCCTCGATCGCGGCCTCGACGATGTAGTCGGGCGTCGGGAAGTCGGGCTCACCGGCGCCGAAGCCGATCACCGGGCGCCCGGCGGCCTTGAGGGCCTTGGCCTTGGCGTCCACGGCGAGGGTGGCGGACTCGGAGATCGCGCCGACTCGGGCGGAGACCCGGCGCTCGGTGGGAGGGGTTGCAGCGCTCATGAGCCCATCGTTTCAGACCGGAAACCGGCGCGGCACGCGGGTTTCACAGACTGAACAACGACTGAACACCCGTCCGGATCCGGCGCCCGGCACAGGCTCCGTACAGGGCGGTCTTCCGTGTCCGGGCCGCGTTCGGGCCGCGTCCGGGCCGTGGATGTTCCGCGATCAAAGCCCCTACAGGCACTTTCTGTTCGACGCCCGGCTCCGGAACACGTACACTCTCTCCTCGTTGGCCTCAGACGGGCCGTCCCCGGCAGGTGCACACCGAGCATCCGCCCGGATGCGGTACGTTTGGGGAGAACCAAAGGGTCGTAGCTCAATTGGTAGAGCACCGGTCTCCAAAACCGGCGGTTGGGGGTTCAAGTCCCTCCGGCCCTGCTACACACACCTTCGCCAGGATGTGTGCGCATGTACGTACAGCACTGCACCGCCGTGCGGCTCAGACCGGGCGCGGCACGGCCACGACCCGGGATCAGGTGAGGACTAATGGCGGACGCCGTGGGCTCCATCGACACGCCTGACGCCCAGGACGAGGCGCAGGAAACGAAGAAGAAGGCCCGCAAGGGTGGCAAGCGCGCCAAGAAGGGCCCGTTCAAGCGACTCGGCATCTTCTACCGCCAGATCGTCGCGGAGCTGCGCAAGGTCGTCTGGCCGACGCGTAACCAGCTGACGTCGTACACCACCGTGGTGATCTTCTTCGTGGCCATCATGATCGCCCTGGTGACCGTGATTGACTATGGGCTCAACCACGCGGCCAAGTACGTATTCGGCTGAGCCGTCAGCGAAGGGCGCCGTGGTTACCGGCGCCCCTTTCGCGTGTTCCACCCCTATGTATCCAGGAAGAAGCAGCCACCGTGTCTGAGCAGAACCTGAACGACGCCATCGAGCCCGACGAGTCTGTCGACGACGAGCTCGACATCGTCGAGGGCGCGGACGAGCAGGACGAGTTCGAGGCTGCCGAGGCCGAGGCGGGGGAGCCGGCCGAGGAGGCCGCCCTGGAGGTCGTGGACGAGGACGACGCGGACGTCGACTCCGAGGACGAGGGCGCGGACGACACCGAGGCCGTCGCGGAAGCCGAGGAGGAGGAAGAGGCCGAGCCGGTCGACCCGGTCGAGGCCCTGCGCGAGGAGCTGCGCTCCCTTCCCGGCGAGTGGTACGTCATCCACACGTACGCGGGTTACGAGAACCGCGTGAAGACCAACCTGGAGCAGCGCGCCGTCTCGCTGAACGTCGAGGACTACATCTTCCAGGCCGAGGTGCCGCAGGAGGAGGTCGTCCAGATCAAGAACGGCGACCGCAAGACGATCAAGCAGAACAAGCTGCCGGGTTACGTCCTGGTCCGCATGGACCTGACGAACGAGTCCTGGGGCGTCGTCCGCAACACGCCGGGCGTCACCGGCTTCGTGGGCAACGCCTACGACCCGTACCCGCTGACCCTGGACGAGATCGTCAAGATGCTCGCCCCGGAGGCCGAGGAGAAGGCCGCGCGCGAGGCCGCCGAGGCCGAGGGCAAGCCGGCTCCGCAGCGCAAGGTCGAGGTCCAGGTGCTGGACTTCGAGGTCGGCGACTCGGTCACCGTCACCGACGGCCCGTTCGCCACGCTGCAGGCGACCATCAACGAGATCAACCCCGACTCGAAGAAGGTCAAGGGCCTGGTGGAGATCTTCGGCCGCGAGACGCCGGTCGAGCTGAGCTTCGACCAGATCCAGAAGAACTGACGCCTTCGGCGACACAAAGCCACCGACCGGGTCAGGCAGGCTGCCACAGCCTGTCTGACCTGCTCGGTTTTTAGCCGCGCAGCGCCACCCGTTAAGGTTGTGCGGTTGCCTTTCGGCACCAGGAAATCGACAAGGAAGTGGGAGAGGACCCGTAATGCCTCCCAAGAAGAAGAAGGTCACGGGGCTCATCAAGCTCCAGATCCAGGCCGGCGCCGCCAACCCGGCCCCGCCGGTCGGCCCCGCGCTGGGTCAGCACGGCGTGAACATCATGGAGTTCTGCAAGGCCTACAACGCGGCCACCGAGTCGCAGCGCGGCTGGGTGATCCCGGTGGAGATCACGGTCTACGAGGACCGCTCCTTCACCTTCGTCACCAAGACGCCGCCGGCCGCCAAGATGATCCTCAAGGCCGCGGGTGTGGAGAAGGGCTCCGGCGAGCCGCACAAGACCAAGGTCGCCAAGATCACCGAGGCGCAGGTCCGCGAGATCGCCCAGACCAAGATGCCCGACCTGAACGCCAACGACCTGGACGCCGCCGCGAAGATCATCGCCGGCACCGCCCGTTCCATGGGCGTCACGGTCGAGGGCTGAGCCCCACCCCCCCGTACACAACAGAACCGTGGCAGGGCCTGCTCGGCCCGCACCACGACTCCTAAGAACACACAGGAGCAGTAGTGAGCAAGCGCAGCAAGGCTCTCAAGGCTGCGGACGCGAAGGTCGACCGGGAGAAGCTGTACGCCCCGCTCGAAGCCGTCCGCCTCGCCAAGGAGACCTCCACGACCAAGTTCGACGGCACCGTCGAGGTCGCCTTCCGTCTGGGTGTCGACCCGCGCAAGGCCGACCAGATGGTCCGTGGCACCGTGAACCTTCCGCACGGCACCGGCAAGACCGCCCGGGTCCTGGTCTTCGCGACCGGTGACCGTGCCGAGGCCGCGCGTGCCGCGGGCGCCGACATCGTCGGCGCCGACGAGCTGATCGATGAGGTCTCCAAGGGCCGCCTGGACTTCGACGCCGTCGTCGCCACCCCGGACCTCATGGGCAAGGTCGGCCGCCTCGGCCGCGTCCTCGGCCCGCGTGGTCTGATGCCGAACCCGAAGACCGGCACCGTCACCCCCGACGTGGCCAAGGCCGTCACCGACATCAAGGGCGGCAAGATCGAGTTCCGCGTCGACAAGCACTCGAACCTGCACTTCATCATCGGCAAGACGTCGTTCGACGACAGCAAGCTGGTGGAGAACTACGGCGCCGCGCTGGAGGAGATCCTCCGTCTGAAGCCGTCCGCCGCCAAGGGGCGCTACATCAAGAAGGCCGCCATCACCACCACCATGGGCCCCGGCATCCCGGTCGACCCGAACCGCACGCGCAACCTCCTCGTCGAGGAGGACCCGGCCGCGGTCTGAGCCTGAGGCTCACCCCCTGTCGGACGACGGGCCCCGCAACCTTCCGAGGTGCGGGGCCCGTCTCGTTTTCCGGGTACGCGTGTCGGTGCCGTGCGTTAGCGTGCGGGACAGGAATCGCACAGGGGGGAACGACGATGGGGACGAACGTGCGCCGGGTGGGCCTCGCGGTCGCGGCGGTGACCGCCCTGGCGGGAGTGGCCGCCTGCAGCTCCTCGGGCTCCTCCGGGGGCTCCGGCAAGGACGAGGGGGCGTCGGCGTCCGGCGGGGGCACGACCCGCGTCAGCCCCCTCGCGGCCCTGCGCAGCGCCGAGAAGTCCACCGACGCGGCCGACTCCGCCAGGGTCGAGTCCACCACGACCATGGGCTCCCTGATGTCGATGAAGGCCGACGGCGCCATGGGCTGGTCGGACGGCATCACCGGCACCCTCACCATCACCTACACCGGCGGCCAGATGGCCGACGCCATGCGCCAACTGGGCACCACCTCCATGGAGGCCCGCTACCTGTCCGACGCGTACTACGCGCGCATGGGGGAGAAGTTCGCCCGGCAGACGGGCGGCAAGCACTGGATCCGCTACGGCTACGACGACCTCGCCCGCCTCGGCGGCGGCTCCGGCGCCTACCTCAAGGACCAGATGCGGCACACCACCCCCAACCAGTCGGTGAAGCTCCTGCTGGCCTCCGGGGACGTGCAGAAGGTCGGCGAGGAGAAGGTGCGCGGTCAGGACACCACGCACTACGCGGGCACGCTGGACGTGGCCGACCTCGCCAAGAGGAACTCCGGGCTGAGCGCGGGCCAGCTCGCCGACCTGAAGAAGCAGCTCACCCAGGCCGGGGTGACCACGGAGACGGTGGACATCTGGGTCGACGACCACGATCTGCTGGTCAAGAAGATCGAGAAGGGCGAGATGTCGGCCGGCTCGTACACGCAGACCGCGTACTACAGCGACTACGGCGTGAAGGTCTTGGCCGCCCAGCCGCCGGCGGGCGACACCGAGGACTTCACCAAGCTGGTCGGGCAGCAGGGCGGGGCCGGGACGACGTCCTGACCGCCGGGCGGCCGGGCGGCCGGGCCGCCGGGTCCCTGGGCCGTCGTAGGGACCGGATTTGCTTGACCGGGATCCGGTCCCGTACTCTCCTACAGAAGCCAAAGACCGCTGGTCGTTGCCGTGCGCTCACGAGAGGGCGCGGTGGCCGAAGGATCCGCTGAAAATGCGGGCGACCCGCGCAGGTGACAGTGGAAGAGCTCCCGGAGTGCACGCCCCGCGTGTGTACGGCCGGTCGAGTCCGCCCCGTGCGCCTGCGCCGGGGCGTTTCGTTTTCCCCAGTCCTCCTTCGGGTCCGCGCGGTCCGAATCACCCGGAAGGAGGCCGAGGCTCTATGGCGAGGCCCGACAAGGCTGCCGCGGTGGCCGAGTTGACGGAGCAGTTCCGCAACTCCAGCGCTGCCGTGCTGACCGAGTACCGCGGTCTCACCGTGGCGCAGCTCAAGACGCTGCGCCGGTCGCTCGGTGAGAACGCCCAGTACGCCGTGGTGAAGAACACGCTGACCAAGATTGCGGCCAACGAGGCCGGGATCACGACGCTGGACGACCTGTTCAACGGTCCGACGGCTGTCGCCTTCGTCACCGGTGACCCGGTGGAGTCGGCGAAGGGTCTCCGTGACTTCGCCAAGGACAACCCGAATCTCGTCATCAAGGGCGGTGTCCTTGACGGCAAGGCGTTGTCCGCCGACGAGATCAAGAAGCTTGCGGACCTCGAGTCCCGCGAGGTTCTGCTCTCCAAGCTGGCCGGTGCCTTCAAGGCGAAGCAGTCCCAGGCTGCCTCCGTCTTCCAGGCGCTGCCGTCGAAGCTCGTCCGCACCGTGGACGCGCTCCGTGCCAAGCAGGACGAGCAGGGCGGTGCCGAGTAACTCGGCTCGCACAATGACCGCCGCCTGACGCGGGGGTCGTAGCGGGCCGAACGTACGCCCGCCAGACATGTACATCCGGCACCAGCCGAATTAGTGGAAGGAAAGCCATCGTGGCTCTCACCCAGGACGAACTGCTCGCCGAGTTCGAGAACATGACCCTCATCCAGCTCTCCGAGTTCGTGAAGGCGTTCGAGGAGAAGTTCGACGTCACCGCCGCCGCGGCCGCCCCGGTCGTCGTCGCCGGTGGTGCCGCCGGTGGCGCCGCCGCCGAGGCCCCCGAGGAGAAGGACGAGTTCGACGTCATCCTCTCCGGTGCCGGCGACAAGAAGATCCAGGTCATCAAGGTCGTGCGCGAGCTGACCTCCCTGGGCCTGAAGGAGGCCAAGGACCTGGTCGACGGTGCGCCGAAGCCGGTTCTGGAGAAGGTCAACAAGGAGGCCGCCGACAAGGCCAAGGAGGCCCTCGAGGGCGCCGGCGCCTCCGTCGAGGTCAAGTAAGACCTCTCGCAGCCACACGGCTGTGCTGTGCGGCCCTCTGGGCTGTAACGCGTAAGCGGCGAGGAGCGATCATCCATCCGGGTGGTCGCTCCTCGGCGTTCCTGGGGGCGCGGCCGCGGTTGCCTTGCGGCCTCGGAGACGAGGGGTATGGTGATCTTCGTCGTGTCTCCCGACAGCCCCGGTCGGGCTGGGGGGCCTTGACGAACCGCACGCAGCGCGCAATTCTCAGGACGCGTCGCCAGAACGGTCCGAATCCGAGGCATGGATCGGCGACGAAGAGGGCAGTATCAACGTGCGTTGAGGGCAAGCATGCCAAGGGCGTTGAGGACAACGAGGGTCACAGAAAATCGGGGCTGGACATCAGTGCGCCAAGTGGCTACACTGACCCTTTGCGCTGCCTGTTAGCTGTCCCCTGCCCGTCACCAGGGGCATGCCCTCGCTTGAGCATTGACGATCAGAACACTCCTGACCTGGGGTTTCTGTCTCTGTGCATGGGAGAGGGACCGGTACGCGCGTAGTGAGTCCGAGCCCTCGGAAGGACCCCCTCTTGGCCGCCTCGCGCACTGCCTCGACCGCGAATACGAACAACGGCGCCAGCACCGCCCCGCTGCGCATCTCCTTTGCAAAGATCAAGGAGCCTCTCGAGGTTCCCAACCTGCTCGCGCTGCAGACCGAGAGCTTTGACTGGCTGCTCGGCAACACCGCTTGGCAGAGTCGGGTCGAGGAGGCTCTGGAGTCCGGTCAGGACGTCCCCACCAAGTCCGGTCTGGAGGAGATCTTCGAGGAGATCTCCCCGATCGAGGACTTCTCCGGGTCGATGTCGCTGACGTTCCGCGACCACCGTTTCGAGCCGCCGAAGAACAGCATCGACGAGTGCAAGGAGCGCGACTTCACGTACGCCGCCCCGCTCTTCGTCACGGCCGAGTTCACCAACAACGAGACCGGCGAGATCAAGTCCCAGACGGTCTTCATGGGCGACTTCCCGCTCATGACCAACAAGGGCACCTTCGTCATCAACGGCACCGAGCGTGTCGTGGTGTCGCAGCTGGTCCGCTCGCCCGGCGTCTACTTCGACTCCACCATCGACAAGACGTCCGACAAGGACATCTTCTCGGCCAAGATCATCCCCTCCCGGGGTGCCTGGCTGGAGATGGAGATCGACAAGCGCGACATGGTCGGCGTCCGCATCGACCGCAAGCGCAAGCAGTCGGTCACCGTGCTCCTGAAGGCGCTCGGCTGGACGACCGAGCAGATCCTGGAGGAGTTCGGCGAGTACGAGTCGATGCGCGCCACCCTGGAGAAGGACCACACCCAGGGCCAGGACGACGCGCTGCTCGACATCTACCGCAAGCTGCGCCCGGGCGAGCCCCCCACGCGTGAGGCCGCGCAGACGCTGCTGGAGAACCTCTACTTCAACCCCAAGCGCTACGACCTCGCCAAGGTCGGCCGCTACAAGGTCAACAAGAAGCTGGGTGCGGACGCTCCGCTGGACGCGGGCATCCTGACCGTCGAGGACATCATCTCGACGATCAAGTACCTGGTGAAGCTGCACGCCGGCGAGACCGAGACGGTCGGCGACAGCGGCGAGACGATCGTCGTCGAGACCGACGACATCGACCACTTCGGCAACCGTCGTCTGCGCAGCGTCGGCGAGCTCATCCAGAACCAGGTCCGCACCGGTCTGGCCCGTATGGAGCGCGTCGTCCGCGAGCGTATGACGACCCAGGACGTCGAGGCGATCACGCCGCAGACCCTGATCAACATCCGGCCGGTCGTCGCCTCCATCAAGGAGTTCTTCGGCACCAGCCAGCTGTCGCAGTTCATGGACCAGAACAACCCGCTGTCGGGTCTCACCCACAAGCGCCGTCTGTCGGCCCTTGGTCCGGGTGGTCTCTCCCGTGAGCGGGCCGGCTTCGAGGTCCGTGACGTGCACCCGTCGCACTACGGCCGCATGTGCCCGATCGAGACGCCCGAAGGCCCGAACATCGGTCTGATCGGCTCGCTCGCCTCCTACGGCCGTGTGAACGCGTTCGGTTTCGTCGAGACCCCGTACCGCAAGGTCGTCGACGGCCAGGTCACCGACGACGTCGACTACCTGACCGCCGACGAAGAGGACCGATTCGTCATCGCGCAGGCCAACGCCACGCTGACGGACGACCTCCGCTTCGCCGAGGCCCGCGTCCTGGTCCGCCGCCGTGGCGGCGAGGTCGACTACGTCAGCCCCGAGGACGTCAACTACATGGACGTCTCGCCGCGCCAGATGGTGTCGGTCGCGACCGCCATGATCCCGTTCCTCGAGCACGACGACGCCAACCGCGCCCTCATGGGCGCGAACATGATGCGCCAGGCCGTGCCGCTGATCAAGAGCGAGGCCCCGCTCGTCGGCACCGGCATGGAGTACCGCTCCGCGGTCGACGCCGGCGACGTGGTCAAGGCCGAGAAGGCCGGTGTGGTCCAGGAGGTCTCCGCGGACTACATCACCACCGCCAACGACGACGGCACCTACATCACCTACCGGCTGGCCAAGTTCGCCCGCTCCAACCAGGGCACCTCGGTCAACCAGAAGGTCATCGTCAACGAGGGCGACCGCGTCATCGAGGGCCAGGTCCTCGCCGACGGCCCGGCCACCCAGAACGGCGAGATGGCGCTCGGCAAGAACCTGCTGGTCGCGTTCATGCCGTGGGAGGGTCACAACTACGAGGACGCGATCATCCTGTCGCAGCGCCTCGTGCAGGACGACGTCCTCTCCTCGATCCACATCGAGGAGCACGAGGTCGACGCCCGTGACACCAAGCTCGGCCCCGAGGAGATCACCCGGGACATCCCGAACGTCTCCGAGGAGGTCCTCGCCGACCTCGACGAGCGCGGCATCATCCGCATCGGCGCCGAGGTCATCGCCGGCGACATCCTGGTCGGCAAGGTCACCCCGAAGGGCGAGACCGAGCTGACGCCGGAGGAGCGCCTGCTGCGCGCGATCTTCGGTGAGAAGGCCCGTGAGGTCCGTGACACCTCGCTGAAGGTGCCGCACGGCGAGACCGGCAAGGTCATCGGCGTGCGCGTCTTCGACCGCGAGGAGGGCGACGAGCTTCCCCCCGGTGTGAACCAGCTGGTGCGCGTCTACGTCGCGCAGAAGCGCAAGATCACCGACGGTGACAAGCTCGCCGGCCGCCACGGCAACAAGGGCGTCATCTCCAAGATCCTGCCGATCGAGGACATGCCGTTCCTGGAGGACGGCACCCCGGTCGACATCATCCTCAACCCGCTGGGTGTGCCGTCCCGAATGAACCCGGGACAGGTCCTGGAGATCCACCTCGGCTGGCTCGCCAGCCAGGGCTGGGACGTCTCCGGCCTCGCGGACGAGTGGGCGCAGCGCCTGCAGGCCATCGGCGCCGACCAGGTGCCGGCCCGCACGAACGTCGCGACCCCGGTCTTCGACGGTGCCCGCGAGGACGAGCTGGCCGGTCTGCTGGAGAACACCCTGCCCAACCGCGACGGCGACCGCATGGTCCTGCCGTCCGGCAAGGCGCGGCTGTTCGACGGCCGCAGCGGCGAGCCGTTCCCGGACCCGATCTCGGTCGGCTACATGTACATCCTGAAGCTGCACCACCTGGTCGACGACAAGCTGCACGCCCGCTCGACCGGCCCGTACTCGATGATCACCCAGCAGCCGCTGGGTGGTAAGGCCCAGTTCGGTGGCCAGCGCTTCGGCGAGATGGAGGTGTGGGCGCTGGAGGCGTACGGCGCCGCGTACGCCCTCCAGGAGCTGCTGACCATCAAGTCCGACGACGTCACCGGCCGCGTGAAGGTCTACGAGGCCATCGTCAAGGGCGAGAACATCCCCGAGCCGGGCATCCCCGAGTCCTTCAAGGTCCTCATCAAGGAGATGCAGTCCCTGTGCCTGAACGTGGAGGTGCTGTCCAGCGACGGTATGTCCATCGAGATGCGTGACACCGACGAGGATGTCTTCCGCGCTGCGGAGGAGCTCGGCATCGACCTGTCCCGGCGCGAGCCGAGCAGCGTCGAAGAGGTCTGACGGGAGTCCGGCGGGCCTGCCACCAAGGCCCGCCGACCCCGGTGACCCCCGTACAGACCAGAGAATTACGACCCTGAGAGGGATTGACGCATAGTGCTCGACGTCAACTTCTTCGACGAGCTCCGGATCGGCCTGGCCACCGCTGACGACATCCGTCAGTGGAGCCACGGCGAGGTCAAGAAGCCCGAGACCATCAACTACCGCACCCTCAAGCCGGAAAAGGACGGACTCTTCTGCGAGAAGATCTTCGGTCCGACCCGGGACTGGGAGTGCTACTGCGGCAAGTACAAGCGTGTCCGGTTCAAGGGCATCATCTGTGAGCGCTGCGGCGTCGAGGTGACTCGCGCCAAGGTGCGCCGTGAGCGGATGGGCCACATCGAACTGGCCGCCCCCGTCACGCACATCTGGTACTTCAAGGGCGTCCCGTCGCGCCTGGGCTACCTGCTCGACCTGGCCCCGAAGGACCTGGAGAAGGTCATCTACTTCGCGGCGTACATGATCACGTACGTCGACGAGGAGCGCCGTACCCGCGACCTGCCCTCCCTGGAGGCGCACGTCTCGGTCGAGCGCCAGCAGATCGAGAACCGCCGGGACGCCGACCTGGAGGCCCGCGCCAAGAAGCTGGAAAGCGACCTGGCCGAGCTGGAGGCCGAGGGCGCCAAGGCCGACGTGCGCCGCAAGGTGCGCGAGGGTGCCGAGCGCGAGATGAAGCAGCTGCGCGACCGTGCGCAGCGCGAGATCGACCGCCTCGACGAGGTGTGGACCCGGTTCAAGAACCTCAAGGTCCAGGACCTGGAGGGCGACGAGCTCCTCTACCGCGAGCTGCGGGACCGCTTCGGCACGTACTTCGACGGTTCGATGGGTGCCGCGGCGCTGCAGAAGCGCCTGGAGTCCTTCGACCTCGACGAGGAGGCCGAGAAGCTCCGCGAGATCATCCGCACCGGCAAGGGCCAGAAGAAGACCCGCGCCCTGAAGCGGCTGAAGGTCGTCTCCGCGTTCCTGCAGACCTCCAACAGCCCCAAGGGCATGGTCCTGGACTGCGTCCCGGTCATCCCGCCGGACCTGCGTCCGATGGTGCAGCTGGACGGTGGCCGCTTCGCGACCTCCGACCTGAACGACCTGTACCGCCGTGTGATCAACCGCAACAACCGGCTGAAGCGCCTTCTCGACCTCGGTGCGCCCGAGATCATCGTCAACAACGAGAAGCGCATGCTCCAGGAGGCCGTCGACGCGCTCTTCGACAACGGCCGTCGTGGTCGCCCGGTCACGGGCCCCGGCAACCGTCCGCTGAAGTCGCTGTCCGACATGCTCAAGGGCAAGCAGGGCCGCTTCCGTCAGAACCTGCTCGGCAAGCGTGTCGACTACTCGGCGCGTTCCGTGATCGTCGTCGGTCCGCAGCTGAAGCTGCACCAGTGCGGTCTGCCGAAGGCGATGGCGCTGGAGCTGTTCAAGCCGTTCGTGATGAAGCGTCTGGTCGACCTGAACCACGCGCAGAACATCAAGAGCGCCAAGCGCATGGTGGAGCGCGGCCGCACGGTCGTGTACGACGTCCTCGAAGAGGTCATCGCCGAGCACCCGGTGCTGCTCAACCGTGCTCCCACCCTGCACCGCCTGGGCATCCAGGCCTTCGAGCCGCAGCTGGTCGAGGGCAAGGCCATCCAGATCCACCCGCTCGTGTGCACCGCGTTCAACGCGGACTTCGACGGTGACCAGATGGCCGTGCACCTGCCGCTGTCCGCGGAGGCGCAGGCCGAGGCCCGCATCCTGATGCTGTCCTCGAACAACATCCTCAAGCCCGCCGACGGCCGTCCGGTGACGATGCCGACCCAGGACATGGTCCTCGGTCTGTTCTTCCTCACCACCGACGGCGAGATGCGCAACGTCAAGGGCGAGGACCGCTCCTTCGCGTCCGTGGCCGAGGCGATCATGGCGTTCGACGCCGGTGAGCTCTCGCTGCAGTCGCGCGTGGACATCCGCTTCCCGGTGGGCACCATCCCGCCGCGCGGCTGGACCCCGCCGGTGCGGGAGGAGGGCGAGCCGGAGTGGCAGCAGGGTGACAGCTTCCGTCTGAAGACGACCCTCGGCCGGGCCCTCTTCAACGAACTGCTGCCCGAGGACTACCCGTTCGTCGACTACGAGGTCGGCAAGAAGCAGCTCTCCGAGATCGTCAACGACCTCGCCGAGCGCTACCCGAAGGTCATCGTGGCGGCGACGCTCGACAACCTGAAGGCGGCCGGCTTCTACTGGGCGACCCGTTCCGGTGTCACCGTGGCCATCTCCGACGTCGTCGTTCCCGAGGCGAAGAAGGAGATCGTCAAGGGCTACGAGGCGCAGGACGAGAAGGTCCAGAAGCAGTACGAGCGCGGTCTGATCACCAAGGACGAGCGCACGCAGGAGCTCATCGCGATCTGGACCAAGGCGACCAACGAGGTCGCCGAGGCGATGAACGACAACTTCCCGAAGACCAACCCGATCTTCATGATGGTGAACTCGGGTGCACGAGGCAACATGATGCAGATGCGTCAGATCGCCGGTATGCGTGGTCTGGTGTCGAACGCGAAGAACGAGACGATCCCGCGTCCGATCAAGGCGTCGTTCCGTGAGGGCCTGTCCGTGCTGGAGTACTTCATCTCCACGCACGGTGCCCGTAAGGGTCTGGCGGACACCGCCCTGCGCACCGCCGACTCGGGTTACCTCACCCGTCGTCTGGTGGACGTCTCGCAGGACGTCATCATCCGCGAGGAGGACTGCGGCACCGACCGCGGCCTCAAGCTCCGCATCGCGGAGCGCGGCGCGGACGGCGTGCTGCGCAAGGCGGACAACGTCGAGACGTCCGTGTACGCGCGCTGCCTCGCCGAGGACATCGTGGTCGACGGGCAGGTGCTGGCCCCGGCCGGCACCGACCTGGGCGACGTCCTCATCGAGGAGCTCGTGGGCCGCGGCGTCGAGGAGGTCAAGACCCGCTCGGTCCTGACCTGCGAGTCCGCCGTCGGCACCTGCGCGATGTGCTACGGCCGCTCCCTGGCCACCGGCAAGCTGGTCGACATCGGTGAGGCGGTCGGCATCATCGCCGCCCAGTCCATCGGTGAGCCCGGTACCCAGCTGACGATGCGTACCTTCCACACCGGTGGTGTGGCCGGTGACGACATCACCCAGGGTCTGCCGCGTGTCGTCGAGCTCTTCGAGGCCCGTACCCCGAAGGGTGTCGCCCCGATCTCCGAGGCCTCCGGCCGCGTCCGGATCGAGGAGACCGAGAAGACCAAGAAGATCGTCATCACCCCGGACGACGGCAGCGACGAGACGGCGTACCCGATCTCCAAGCGCGCCCGGCTCCTGGTCAGCGAGGGCGAGCACGTCGAGGTGGGCCAGAAGCTCACCGTGGGTGCCACCAACCCGCACGACGTGCTGCGCATCCTGGGCCAGCGTGCCGTCCAGGTCCACCTGGTCGGCGAGGTCCAGAAGGTCTACAACTCGCAGGGTGTGTCGATCCACGACAAGCACATCGAGATCATCATCCGGCAGATGCTGCGCCGCGTGACGATCATCGAGTCCGGCGACGCCGAGCTGCTGCCCGGCGAGCTGGTCGAGCGCTCGAAGTTCGAGCAGGAGAACCGTCGTGTGGTCCAGGAGGGCGGTCACCCGGCCTCCGGTCGTCCGCAGCTCATGGGTATCACCAAGGCCTCGCTGGCCACGGAGTCCTGGCTGTCGGCGGCGTCCTTCCAGGAGACGACGCGAGTCCTCACGGACGCGGCGATCAACGCCAAGTCCGACTCGCTCATCGGCCTCAAGGAGAACGTCATCATCGGTAAGCTCATCCCGGCCGGTACGGGCCTGTCCCGTTACCGCAACATCCGGGTCGAGCCGACCGAGGAGGCCAAGGCCGCGATGTACTCGGCCGTCGGCTACGACGACATCGACTACTCGCCGTTCGGCACGGGCTCCGGCCAGGCCGTGCCGCTGGAGGACTACGACTACGGTCCGTACAACCAGTAAGGCGCACGTCAGCCGAGGGCGGTCACCCCGCGGGGTGACCGCCCTTCGGCGTGTCAGCGCCGGCGGTCCAGGTGGGTCTGCAGACGGTGCATGCGCGTATGGACGTCGGGATGCGAGTCGAGCAGCCGTAACATCACTCCGCCCGGGGTGACCTGGCGGGACTCCTGCCGGTCGTGCTCGGCACGCAGCACCGATATGAGGGCCGCCGCGAAACCGAGTCCCGCCGCGTGTTCGTCGGCGCGCAGCTCCGCCTGGCGGGAGACCGCGGCCACCAGGTAGGGCGTGGCCAGGGGAAGGAAGACCAGGCCGTACGTCGCGGTCGCCAGTGCGAGGACGACCACTGCGATCACGGCCACGGTCAGGACGGCCGCGGTCCCGGTGGGGCGCTCCACCCGCTGGACCAGCCGGAGCAGGAGATGCCGGGCCAACCGGGCCGGCAGGGCGTACCAGAACGACAGCAGCGACGCCCAAGCGTGGCCACGGGTGTGGTGGCCGAGCTCATGGGCGAGCACACCGCCGAGCTGGGCCGGCGTGAGCGTCGACAGCGAGTGGCTGGTCACGCTGACGATGTGGCCCGCCGCCGCGGAGGCGTTGATCCCGTCGTCCTCCTGCACCCACAGCTGGTACGCGTTCGCGTCGACCCCGCCACGACGGGTCACCTCCCGCCAGACGGGCCGCAGTTTCCGCTCCTCGTCCGGTGCCGGATAGCGAAGGCGCAGCAGCCAGCGCGCCAGCAGATGCTCGCAGGGCCCGTTGAAGACCAGGGCACCGCTCAGCGCCCAGCAGCCGAACGGGATCCACCACACGATGCCGGTGACGATGCCGACGAGGTACGACAGCACGAACACGACGACCGTACTGGCGAGCCCGTGGGGGAGGTGGAGCGCCAGATGGCCGAGGGCCGCGATGTCCACGCCCCGCCGACGAGCGGATATGTGGACACGGCCGGTGGGGAACGGTGACTCCTCCCTGGGTTCTTCCGGCTCGTGCTGCTTCTTCGAACGGGCCGGTTCGTCGGGGTCCTCGGGGTCCTTCCGTCCGTAGAACAGGGACATGGCGCGTCCTTTCACGCGGGGACGGGGTCAGGCGACGAGCAGTGACACGGGGAGCAGGACCGCCGAGCCGCCGAAGGCGATCAGGCCGGTCCGGATCCAGAAGTGCTTGCGAGCGGCGATACGGCTGTTCTCGGCGAGGGCGGCACGCAGCGCCCGGGCGGGGGCGCGTTCCGTGTCCGCGAGCGCCGAGCCGAGGAGGCCGGCGCGGGCGGCCTCGCGGATGTCGCCGAAGTAGGTGAGCGGGAGTCCCGGCGCCCAGCGGTTTCTGCCGTAGCGGGGCGTGACGGCGAGCAGCAGCGCGAGAAGCGAGGTGACCAGCAGCGCCGTTCCCGCCCACCACAGCAGGGCGGCGGGCGCCGGAAGCCTGGCGGGGGTCCAGCGCAGGTTGATCAGCAGAGCGCTGAGCAGCCCCGCCGTCAGGCCGAGCATGCCCACCAGGACCGTGGCCTTGGCGTCGGCGCGGCCTATCTCGCCACGGAGGTCGGCGAGCAGCCGGATGTCGGCTCGGGGCCGCGGGGCGCGGGGGGCTCGGGTCATGGTCCTTCGTCCGGGTGCTTGTCGAGGGACAGCTCCGGGTACGGCGGAGGGGGTTCGGCACCGGTGGGGGTACCGGTCGCGCGCAGGATGGCGGTCATCCGGTCGGCGATGAGCTGGTAGGGCTCGTCGAGCTGGTAGGCCTCCAGCCGCTTGTTGTCCAGTGCCTGGTCGATCAGGTGCAGCTGGGCCTGCACCAGCTGTGCCTGATCGGTGTGCAGGCGGTCCAGGACCAGAGCGGTGTCCTCCGGGTGCACCGCAAGATGCAGGGCGACCGCGGCGGTACCGCCCCGGGCCAGCTGGCACTCGTAGAACCTGACCTTCTTGGCTGTCCGCTGCGCCGCGTACTCCTCACGGAGGCTGGCTGCCTTGTGCTCGGGTTCGGCGGCCTCCGCCTCATACCGGGCCGAACGCAGGCGGTCCTGGTGTGAGCGCTCGGCGGCATCGCGTCGCAGCCGCACCGAGCAGCTGACCTCCACGCCCTCCGCGGCGCCGAGCGGCGGGGCGGCATCCACCGCGCGCTGTACCGCCTTCTCCGCCTCGGCGCTCGCCTCGATGGGGTGACCGCGGCCGGCTGCCCGCATCACCCGCAAGAGCCTGCGGGTGATGAGTGCGGGCACGTCACGTTCCTGGCTTTCCACGAACAGGGCCGGATCGACGACGCGCCAGGTGATGTCGGCGGTGGCCTCGAACTCGAAGCTGTCGACCCGGCTGGGCAGGGGCACGTTCAGCTGGAAGGCGTGGGGGTCCGTGTTCACCTCGTACAGAGCGACGTATCCCCAGACGGACGTGGGTCGCTTCGGCGGCATGAACGTCCGGTACGTCCCCTGCTTGGTGACCAGGACCAGCGCGTGGTCGAGGCGTCCGGTGAAGCGCCGGCTGCCGAGCCGGAGGCGGGGCAGCTGCCAGACGGTGCGGACGGGGTCGGCGTCGCGGTGCGGGGGCACGGGGTAGTCGGGCTGCTGGCGGAACCAGTCGAGCTGCTCGCCGGTGGGGTGCTCGACCTGCGTCCAGCCCTGCGGCGGCCTCTCCTGCTCGGGAGGCGGATCGGACGGGGGATGGGTCTGTGGCATGGTCTTCCTCCTTCAGGACGGGGAGATGCGTGTCAGCAGACGGTCCGCAGCCGGTGAGCGGCCCTTGTCGGGGCCGCGGACCGTGCGCAGCAGGTGGCTGACCCGGCTGTGGTTGGCGGGCGTCGTGACGAGAGCGGGCAGCAGCGAGGTGAGGGCTGCCTCGGCCTCGGGATCGCGGTCGGCGGTGAGGACCCAGCCGCGCAGGATGCGCAGCGCGTGCGCGGTGCGTGTCCGGTCGGCCAGCGCGGACTGCCAGAACGCGATGAGATGGCGTGCCTCGGTGTCGTCGACCGCCGCCGCGGCCTGGGCGTACCAGTTGAGGACGAGCGGGCGGTCGTTCTGCTCGTCGGGCTGCTCGCAGGCCTGGAGGAAGGCGAGCAGCGCGTACTCCCTCACCGTGCGGTCGGTGAGGAGCTCCGCGAGGGCCCTCAGCACGGGCTCGCGCAGTGCCAGGAGCAGCAGCTCCAGAGCGTCCGCGAACTGAAGCGCCTCCTGCCTCAGGTACTCCTCGTGGGCCTCGGGGTCGTCCTCGTCCTCCACCAGGTCGTACGGCCGGTGCTGTCCGCGTATCGCTTCCAGTAGCGAGTTGAGGGCGTGCTCGTAGTGGACCGGCCCCAGTAGGCCGTATGCGCGGACGGCCGTCCAGCGGCGGCCCTCGTCGCCGTCGTCGTCGCCGGTGCACCAGTCGTGCAGGATGCGGAAGACGGCGGGGACCTCCAGCAACTGGGCCATGGTGAGGGCGTTGGCCGCCGTCAGCCAGGAGCCGAACCGGTCGTCGTCCGCCCAGGGTTCGATGAGCAGGGCCATGGCCGACGACAGGTCGGCGGTGGCGAGCAGGGCGGTGGCGGAGGCCGCTCGCGTGCGGACCAGGGGGCGGCCGTCCTCGGCGAGTTCCTGGATCCACTCGACGAGGGCGGGCCGGGCGGACGGATGGAGGTTCCAGACCTCCTTCAGCAGGAGCCGGGCCGCGTGCTCGTCCCCGAAGGCGGCGAAGTACTGGCCGACGAGGGGTCCCCATTCGGTGACCTCGGTGTCCCAGTAGCCGCGGGCGTGGGCGAGCCGGAGCCGCTCCTCACGTGAGCCGCCGAAGACGGGGATGTCGGGCGGAACGCGGGGGTTGGCCGTGCGCTGCAGCCGTACGTAGAGCGTGTCGGCGAGTTCGGCGGTCACCGCGTAGGGGGCTTTGTCGAACACGGCGAGAGAGATGAGGAAGGCCTTGTCGTGCAGGGAGCTCGGGCGTTGCTCGTCGCTGAGCCAGCGGGATATCTGGGCGGTCACGGCCTGCTGGCCGAAGGCGGCGAGCTTCTCCTCGTCGATGTCACCGTGGTGGAAGGCGACGACCTGCTCTGCGAACTCCTCGATCCGGCCCGGCTGTTGCTGCCGTGCCAGGAATTGGGCCACCGGCTCCAGTGCGCACAGCGCGTCCCAGGCGGCGGCCCCGGTGTGCCGGGTGACGTGGTTGCGCAGCATGTCCTCGGCCGCCGGTGGTTCCCAGCGGATGCAGGGGACGTCTTCCAGGGCCGCCGACGGCTCGACCGTGATCACCAGGTAGCCGTCCACGTGGTTCAGGCGCTCGCGCAGGCCCAGCAGGTGCGGTTCACGCAACGGATGGCTCCGGCTGGTGGCCAGGTTGAGCAGGACGTATCCGGCCGCGCCGGTCAGTTGGTCCAGCAGCGCCGAGAGCGAGCCGGGCGGGTCGAGGTTGAGCACGCGTTCGGCGCGCAGCCGCCGCAACAGCATGAGCGCCGCAGAGCGCCGGCCGGTGTCCCGTCCGCCGGCCAGGACCACGACCCGCTCGGCACGCAGCTGGGCGAGCGCCTCATGGAAGCTGGGGCACTCGTGGAAGACGTACGACAGCTCCTCGATCTGTTCCCGGCGGATCTCCCCGGAGAGGTGTTCCGGCCGCTCCTGGCGCAGGCCGAAGTTGTAGTTCACGTTGCCCTTGACGACGCCGCCGCTGACGCCGAGGAGATCACGCTCGACCCGTGTCCGAGCCAGGGGCATGACGAACGAGGGCCCGTGAGCGATCAGGTTGCGGCGCGCCGCCCAGGCCTCTTGCCGTTGCTGTTCCTGAGCCTCGGCCGACTCGTCCTGCTTCTTCTGCTTGCCGTCCGCTTCGGCGCCTTCCGCCGGTACCGCCGCGGTCGCTGCCTCGTCCTGGCTCACCGGCGCTCACCTCGCCGGGACGGGCCGAAGTTGAAGTTCAGGTCGCCTGCGGTACCACCGCTGAGGCCGTAGTGATCGCCTCCCACGTGGGTCGTGTTGTGCTGGCCGGAGGGAGTGCCGCCCGCCGGGGAGCCGGTGTCGGCGGCGGGGGAGCCCGGCATGGCGGCACCCGGCGCACCGTGGAGCCAGGCGACCGTCGGCCCCTCCTTCGTCTCCACGGTGATCCGGTGGAAGTCCTCCGGCCGCACGCCCAAGGGGCCGTCCGACACGACACCCTGGTAGATGCCGTCGGACGCGCACAGCACGCAGTCGTCGTCGCGCGTCTTCAGGGCCGTGCGCAGCGGGTCGCAGTCCAGCAGCCGTACCGCGTGATTGAGGTCCCGGCCGACCCAGCCGCCGAGCTCGTCGACGGCGACGTAACCGGCGGACAGCACGATGCGCAGGCGCATCCGCGTGCTCTCGGCGATCAGGCGGTTCTGCGCGTGCAGGAGGGCGGGTGTCTCGGTCAGCAGGGCTTTGACGAGTGCCGGCACGGAGACCTGGGTGCCGATGAGCTCCATGACGGAGTCACCTCGGTCCGCTGACAGCCGGGACGTCTCGTCGACGCCTGCGGCGAGGAGCGTGGCGCCGACGACGTCGTAGAGCATGCGGCGCAGATACGCCTGCTCCACGTTGTCGCGCCTGCCGAACTGCTCGATGTCGAACAGCAGGATGGTGCGGTACACGGGATCGGTCGTGTGCTGGGCCATGGCTGCCTCTCGTGAGTCGGGCTGATGCCCAGCACGATGGCCGCCCTCGGACATCCGGCCGAGGTCCGATGACATGGACGGATTGTGACCGCGTACACAGACGCCGGGCGGCGGCCCGCGTACCGTCAGGCGGCGCTTCCGGCGATGATGCGGCGCAGCACGTCAGGGCGGAGGACCACGATGCGGCGACGCCGGGTGACGACGACCTCGCGACTGCGCAGGTCCTTGAGGAGGCGGGCGACCGCTTCACGCGAGGAGCCGACAGAACCCGCGAACTCCTGCTGGCTGAGGCCGATGGTGAGCTCGATGCCCTCGTCGGTGCGTTTGCCGTGAGTGCGGACGAGTTCGAGGAGCAGGACGGCGAGGCGCTCGCGCACCGAAAGGGCGGCCCACTCCAGTCTGCGGCGGTCCGTCGACCGCTGCCGGTCGGTGGCAAGGCTCAGCAGGTGCAGTGACACGCGCGCGTTCTCCGTGAGGAACGCCGTGAACCGGCTCTGCTCGATGACCACCGCGTCGACCGGGTCCAGGGCGGTGACGGTCGCCGAGCGCTGGCGTCTGCTCAACGCGGCGCCCTCACCGACTATGTCTCCCGGGCCACGCAGGGCGAGCAGGGCTTCGTAGCCGTTGACGGCGAGCACGGTGACCTTGGTCCAGCCGCGCAGGAGAAGCAGTACATGGGACGCCGGCTCGTCCTGTCGCATGATCACACTGCGCGCCGGATAGCTCAGCGGCCGCCCGATGGCGAGCAGGGCGGCCCGGTCGTCCTTTTCCAGCCGGGCGAGGAACGGCACCCGATCGTCGAAACCTGCGTCGTCCCACGCGTGCGCCTGCCCCCCGGTCATAACCTTGTCCCCCTCGTTCACCTGCGCCGACGTCCACGACTCCGCAACCTTTCAACGTACTTGACGGGGAGGGAGCGGCAATGGGCGGCAATCGGCCGCCGTGGCCGACACGCATCCGTCGAAGGCCTGGCGGGTCCCGGCAGGCGCAGGCCCCCTCCGCCGCCTCCCACAATGGCCGGAAGTTGGTGAAACCGGCGGGGAACCCGTGGCGAAAGCTGGGCGTTGGAGGATGATGGAGGCATTCAGCCGCTTTTGGGGGGAGGCGCCCGTGTCGCACCCGACGCCATGGCAGCCAGGGCGAGGAGTTCCGCCGTCGTGGCCGCAGCAGACCGCTCCCTCCATGCTCGCCTCCCACGCCGACCGGGAGCGGGCCGTGGACGTGCTCAGGGCGGGGTACGGGGAGGGGCGGCTGGACGACGAGGAGTTCGACAAGCGGGTGGCGCGGGCCTATGCCGCCCGTACGGTGGGGGAGCTGGCGCTGCTGGTGGCCGACCTGCCGCAGGGGCCCGTACCGCAGCCGGCGCCCGCGCAGCCGGTGGTGCCGCGGACCTTCCTGCCCGCCCCGCGGGCGCGGACGAACGGCAAGGCGGTCGGCGCCGCCGTGCTCGGCCTGCTGTGCCTGCCGACCTTCGGGCTGGCCGGCGTCCCGGCGGTCATCCTGGGGCACACCGCGCGCGCCGAGATCGAGCGGACCGGTGAGGCCGGCGAGGGACTGGCGATGACCGGGCTGGTCCTGGGCTGGCTGTCGACGGCGGTCTGGGCGCTCGTGATCACGCTGCTGATAGCGGTGGCGCTGGCCTCCGGGTGAGGGCCGGGGGCGCCTCGGGGCGGCGTCCGTACGTCACCGGCGTGTGAAATCGAAGATCACCGGCGGTGTGGGTCTTGACAGGTTCCGCAGGGTGATGCGGGCGGGGCCCATTTGTTTTGACCGCAGCGAATGCGGTAGGTACGCTCAGACCTTGTGCCTGGGGTGTGCCCTGGCTCTCGTGCGTGCCATCAACCGCACGGCGAGCTGTGAGCGGCCACCGTAATCTGTGCTCTTTTCGCCTCGCGGCGGGAGTCCGCCGGATTCGACACACCCGACCGCGTGGGTCGGCGACGTTCCAGGTTAGCTGTACCCATCGGCACACAGAAACCGGAGAAGTAGTGCCTACGATCCAGCAGCTGGTCCGCAAGGGCCGGCAGGACAAGGTCGAGAAGAACAAGACGCCCGCACTCGAGGGTTCCCCTCAGCGTCGCGGCGTCTGCACGCGTGTGTTCACGACCACCCCGAAGAAGCCGAACTCGGCCCTGCGTAAGGTCGCGCGTGTGCGTCTGACCAGCGGGATCGAGGTCACCGCTTACATTCCGGGTGAGGGACACAACCTGCAGGAGCACTCCATCGTGCTCGTGCGCGGCGGCCGTGTGAAGGACCTGCCGGGTGTTCGCTACAAGATCATCCGTGGCTCGCTCGACACCCAGGGTGTCAAGAACCGCAAGCAGGCTCGCAGCCGTTACGGCGCCAAGAAGGAGAAGTAAGAATGCCTCGTAAGGGCCCCGCCCCGAAGCGCCCGGTCATCATCGACCCGGTCTACGGTTCTCCTCTGGTGACCTCCCTGATCAACAAGGTGCTGCTGAACGGCAAGCGCTCCACCGCCGAGCGCATCGTCTACGGCGCCATGGAGGGTCTGCGCGAGAAGACCGGCAATGACCCGGTCATCACGCTCAAGCGCGCCCTTGAGAACATCAAGCCGACGCTTGAGGTCAAGTCCCGCCGTGTCGGTGGCGCCACCTACCAGGTCCCGGTCGAGGTCAAGCCCGGCCGTGCCAACACCCTGGCGCTGCGCTGGCTGGTCGGCTACTCCCGCGCCCGTCGCGAGAAGACCATGACCGAGCGTCTGCTCAACGAGCTTCTCGACGCTTCGAACGGCCTCGGTGCGGCCGTCAAGAAGCGCGAGGACACGCACAAGATGGCCGAGTCCAACAAGGCCTTCGCGCACTACCGCTGGTAGTCGCAGACCCCATCGAGACCGAGAGAAGACTGAAGCCTTATGGCTACCACTTCGCTTGACCTGGCCAGGGTCCGCAACATCGGGATCATGGCCCACATCGACGCGGGCAAGACGACCACCACCGAGCGGATCCTGTTCTACACCGGCGTTTCGTACAAGATCGGTGAGGTCCACGACGGCGCTGCCACCATGGACTGGATGGAGCAGGAGCAGGAGCGTGGCATCACGATCACCTCTGCTGCCACCACCTGTCACTGGCCGCTGGAAGACGTCGACCACACCATCAACATCATCGACACGCCGGGCCACGTCGACTTCACCGTCGAGGTGGAGCGTTCGCTGCGCGTGCTCGACGGTGCCGTGACGGTGTTCGACGGCGTCGCCGGCGTTGAGCCGCAGTCCGAGACCGTGTGGCGTCAGGCGGACCGCTACGGCGTTCCGCGCATCTGCTTCGTCAACAAGCTCGACCGCACCGGTGCCGAGTTCCACCGCTGCGTCGACATGATCTCCGACCGCCTGGGCGCGCAGCCGCTGGTCATGCAGCTGCCGATCGGTGCCGAGGCGGACTTCAAGGGCGTCGTCGACCTGGTGAAGATGAAGGCCCTGGTGTGGTCCGCCGAGGCGACCAAGGGCGAGATGTACGACATCGTCGACATCCCGGCCACGCACACCGAGGCCGCCGAGGAGTGGCGCGGCAAGCTGCTCGAGGCCGTCGCCGAGAACGACGAAGAGCTGATGGAGCTGTACCTGGAGGGCGAGGAGCCCACCGAGGAGCAGCTGTACGCGGCGATCCGCCGTATCACCATCGCCTCCGGCAAGGGCACCGGCACCACCGTGACCCCGGTGTTCTGCGGCACCGCCTTCAAGAACAAGGGCGTGCAGCCCCTGCTCGACGCGGTCGTGCGCTACCTGCCGTCGCCGGTCGACATCGAGGCCATCGAGGGCCACGACGTCAAGGACCCGGAGACGGTCATCAAGCGCAAGCCGTCCGACGACGAGCCGCTGTCCGCGCTGGCGTTCAAGATCATGAGCGACCCGCACCTGGGCAAGCTCACCTTCGTGCGCGTCTACTCCGGCCGCCTGGAGTCCGGCACCGCCGTGCTGAACTCGGTCAAGGGCCGCAAGGAGCGCATCGGCAAGATCTACCGCATGCACGCCAACAAGCGTGAGGAGATCGAGTCGGTGGGCGCCGGCGACATCGTCGCCGTCATGGGCCTGAAGCAGACCACCACCGGTGAGACGCTGTGCGACGAGAAGAGCCCGGTGATCCTGGAGTCCATGGACTTCCCGGCGCCGGTCATCGAGGTCGCCATCGAGCCCAAGTCCAAGGGTGACCAGGAGAAGCTGGGTGTCGCCATCCAGCGGCTCGCGGAGGAGGACCCCTCCTTCCAGGTGCACACCAACGAGGAGACCGGCCAGACCGTCATCGGCGGTATGGGCGAGCTGCACCTCGAGGTGCTCGTCGACCGCATGAAGCGCGAGTTCAAGGTCGAGGCCAACGTCGGCAAGCCGCAGGTCGCCTACCGCGAGACCATTCGCAAGGCGGTCGAGAAGGTCGAGTACACCCACAAGAAGCAGACGGGTGGTACCGGCCAGTTCGCTCGCGTCATCATCGCGATCGAGCCGATCGAGGGCGGCGACGCCTCGTACGAGTTCGTCAACAAGGTGACCGGTGGTCGCGTCCCGAAGGAGTACATCCCCTCGGTCGACGCCGGTGCGCAGGAGGCCATGCAGTTCGGCATCCTCGCCGGGTACGAGATGACCGGTGTCCGCGTGACGCTGCTCGACGGTGCCTACCACGAGGTCGACTCCTCCGAGCTCGCGTTCAAGATCGCCGGTTCGCAGGCCTTCAAGGAGGCCGCGCGCAAGGCCAGCCCCGTGCTCCTGGAGCCGATGATGGCCGTCGAGGTCACCACGCCCGAGGACTACATGGGTGAGGTCATCGGCGACATCAACTCCCGCCGTGGCCAGATCCAGGCCATGGAGGAGCGGGCCGGTGCCCGCGTCGTGAAGGGCCTCGTGCCCCTTTCGGAGATGTTCGGTTACGTCGGCGACCTGCGCAGCAAGACGTCCGGCCGCGCCAGCTACTCCATGCAGTTCGACTCCTACGCCGAGGTTCCGCGGAACGTCGCCGAGGAGATCATCGCGAAGGCCAAGGGCGAGTAACGCACCGCGTTCCCACGCCGTAGGCTTGACTCCGGAGCCTCACGGGGCAAACGCACACGTTCGTGAGTGTTCGCCCCGGGTTCCGGGACCTAACAGCAAAGATCACCTGGCGCCGATGAAGTAAGGCGTACAGAACCACTCCACAGGAGGACCCCAGTGGCGAAGGCGAAGTTCGAGCGGACTAAGCCGCACGTCAACATCGGCACCATCGGTCACATCGACCACGGTAAGACGACCCTCACGGCCGCCATTACCAAGGTGCTGCACGACGCGTACCCGGAGCTGAACGAGGCCACCCCGTTCGACAACATCGACAAGGCTCCCGAGGAGCGCCAGCGCGGTATCACCATCTCCATCGCGCACGTCGAGTACCAGACCGAGGCGCGTCACTACGCCCACGTCGACTGCCCGGGTCACGCGGACTACATCAAGAACATGATCACCGGTGCCGCCCAGATGGACGGCGCGATCCTCGTGGTCGCCGCGACCGACGGTCCGATGCCGCAGACCAAGGAGCACGTGCTCCTGGCCCGTCAGGTCGGCGTTCCGTACATCGTCGTCGCCCTGAACAAGGCCGACATGGTGGACGACGAGGAGATCATGGAGCTCGTCGAGCTCGAGGTCCGTGAGCTCCTCTCCGAGTACGAGTTCCCGGGCGACGACCTGCCGGTCGTCCGCGTCTCCGCCCTGAAGGCCCTTGAGGGCGACAAGGAGTGGACGCAGTCCGTCCTGGACCTCATGAACGCCGTCGACACCGCGATTCCGGAGCCGGAGCGCGACGTCGACAAGCCGTTCCTGATGCCGATCGAGGACGTCTTCACCATCACCGGTCGCGGTACGGTCGTCACCGGCCGTATCGAGCGTGGTGTCCTCAAGGTCAACGAGACCGTCGACATCATCGGCATCAAGCCGGAGAAGACCTCCACCACGGTCACCGGCATCGAGATGTTCCGCAAGCTGCTCGACGAGGGCCAGGCCGGTGAGAACGTCGGTCTGCTCCTCCGCGGCATCAAGCGCGAGGACGTCGAGCGCGGCCAGGTCATCATCAAGCCGGGCTCGGTCACCCCGCACACCGAGTTCGAGGCGCAGGCCTACATCCTCTCCAAGGACGAGGGTGGCCGCCACACGCCGTTCTTCAACAACTACCGTCCGCAGTTCTACTTCCGTACGACGGACGTGACCGGCGTCGTGACCCTCCCCGAGGGCACCGAGATGGTCATGCCGGGTGACAACACCGAGATGAAGGTGGAGCTCATCCAGCCCGTCGCCATGGAAGAGGGCCTGAAGTTCGCCATCCGCGAGGGTGGCCGGACGGTCGGCGCCGGCCAGGTCACCAAGATCACGAAGTGAGCTTGAGCCGACCGGCAGACCGCTAGGTCTACGAAGGGCCCGTACGACTCCGGTCGTACGGGCCCTTCCGCATGCGCCGCCCGGGTCGCCTTCGGGGGTTGCCTCGAACCCTGGTGAAGTCTGGGCGAACTCTGTGAGACGGGTCGTCGAGAGTTGTACCAACTCCCCGCCGACCGCGCCCCGAATGTTCTTGTCTGCTCGCTGTGGGGTGGTTGTGACGTCCTAGCGTGGACGGACGGAGCAGTCAGACAGGGGATGATCGCGGATGTCCATCATGGTCGACCGGCCGACGCAGCAGTTGCGGAGAGTCCAGGTGGACCGCCCCGCCCCGCCCCTGCGCCGGGACCGCCCCCGCCTGTACGCCATCGACGGCATACGCCTCGTCGCCGCGCTGATGGTCGCCGTCCACCACTACGCCGGCACGCGCCGCGTGGACCGGCCGCACAACGCCATCTGGGACCGGCCGGTCTCCGACATCATGCCGACGGTGTTCCACGTCGCCTCCTACGGCTGGGTCGGCGTCGAGATCTTCTTCGTGATCAGCGGCTTCGTGATCTGCATGTCCTGCTGGGGCCGCACCCCGCGCCAGTTCTTCGTCTCCCGGGTGATCCGCCTGTACCCCGCGTACTGGTTCGCCATAGCCTTCACGACGGCCGTCATGGTCGCCCTGCCGGGCGTCTGGGACCGGCTGCGCCCGCGGGACATCCTGCTCAACTTCACGATGCTGCAAGCCGGTTCGGGCGTCGGCAACGTCGACGGGGTGTACTGGACGCTCTGGTCGGAGCTGCGCTTCTACCTCCTCTTCCTGGTCGTCGTCGCGATGGGACTGACGTACAAGAGGGTGGTGGCCTTCTGCTGCCTGTGGGGCGCGGCGGCGATGCTGGCCCCGGTGTCGCGGTTCCACCTGCTGGAGCTCGTCGCCAACCCGGACGGCGCCTGGTACTTCATCGCCGGCCTCGCCCTCTACCTCATGTACCGCTTCGGCCAGGACCTGCTGCTGTGGGGCATCCTCGGCATGGCCTGGCTGATGGGGCAGCGGGAGCTGGGGATGCGCATCGACAACGTCGAGCACGTCTCCAGCTGGCGTGGGGCGGTGCTCGTCTTCACCGCGTTCCTGCTGCTGATGGTCGCGATCGCGCTCGGCGCGACGGACCGCGTCCGCTGGAAGTGGCTGGTGACGGCGGGCAGCCTGACGTATCCGCTGTACCTGATGCATTACGTCGCCGGTACGACGATCATCAACCGCCTCAAGGACACGATGGACGCGCGTCTCCTGGTCGCCGCCGTGCTCACGGGCTTCCTGCTGCTGAGCTGGCTGGTCCACCGCCTGGTGGAGGCGCCGCTCGCGCGGTGGGTGAAGCGGGGGCTGGAGACCTCGTTCGCACGGCTGCGGAACGCGGACCAGACGGGCTGAGACGGTGCGGGTTCGCCCCCGTGTTTGACCTACGTCACTCCCGGGGTATTCTCTCCGGCTCGATTGGCCAGGCCCCCGCCCCATATGGCAGACTGTCGGAGTTGCTCGGTCGAGTGTTGATGCTGCGCGCCTCCCGCCGGGGGGACCGGAAGCGAGTCCCACAGTACTCGTCGTCCTAACTGCCACACGGCAGCGCTGGGGCGGACGTACGGGAATCTTCCGGGAAGTGTGGTGCGGCACTGGCCAGGCACCCGGTGGACCTCTTTCCCAAGGCAAGAGATGTTCGAACAAGGGACATCTGTGTCAGCGGAAGGGCGACACGCCCGACCGCGTGGGTCGGAGGAAGTCAAAGGAACACCGGGTTCCAGAGCTGTAGAGAGACAGGACTACTGAGTAGCCATGGCGGGACAGAAGATCCGCATCCGGCTCAAGGCCTACGACCACGAGGTCATCGACTCCTCGGCGAAGAAGATCGTCGAGACGGTGACCCGTACTGGTGCGTCGGTCGCGGGCCCGGTGCCGCTGCCCACTGAGAAGAACGTGTACTGCGTCATCAAGTCGCCGCACAAGTACAAGGACTCGCGCGAGCACTTCGAGATGCGCACGCACAAGCGCCTGATCGACATCCTCGACCCGACGCCCAAGACCGTTGACTCTCTGATGCGACTCGACCTGCCGGCCGGTGTCGACATCGAGATCAAGCTCTGAGGCTGGTGAGCTGAGAATGGCTAAGCAGATCAAGGGCATCCTGGGCGAGAAGCTCGGCATGACGCAGGTGTGGGACGAGAACAACCGCGTTGTTCCGGTCACCGTCGTCAAGGCCGGCCCCAACGTCGTCACCCAGGTGCGTACGAACGACAGCGACGGCTACGAGTCGGTCCAGATCGCCTTCGGCGAGATCGACCCGCGCAAGGTGAACAAGCCCCTCAAGGGCCACTTCGCCAAGGCCGACGTCACCCCGCGCCGCCACCTCGTCGAGATCCGTACCGCTGACGCCAGCGAGTACACCCTCGGCCAGGAGATCACCGCCGAGGTGTTCGAGGCCGGCGTCAAGGTCGACGTCACCGGCAAGAGCAAGGGCAAGGGCTTCGCCGGTGTCATGAAGCGCCACAACTTCGGTGGCCTCGGCGCCGGTCACGGCACCCAGCGCAAGCACCGCTCTCCCGGTTCCATCGGTGGCTGCGCCACCCCGGGCCGCGTGTTCAAGGGCCTCCGCATGGCGGGTCGCATGGGCAACGAGCGGGTCACCACCCAGAACCTGACCGTCCACGCCGTTGACGCGGAGAAGGGTCTGCTGCTCATCAAGGGCGCGGTTCCCGGTCCGAACGGCGGCCTCGTCCTGGTCCGCACCGCGGCCAAGGGGGCCTGAGGTAACCGATGAGCACTGTTGACATCCTTTCGCCGGCTGGCGAGAAGGCCGGTACCGTCGAGCTCCCCGCGGAGATCTTCGGCGTTGAGAAGGTCAGCATCCCGCTGATCCACCAGGTCGTCGTCGCGCAGAACGCCGCAGCCCGTCAGGGCACGCACAAGACCAAGACCCGTGGCGAAGTCCGCGGCGGTGGCAAGAAGCCGTACCGCCAGAAGGGCACCGGTCGCGCCCGTCAGGGTTCGACCCGCGCGCCGCAGTTCGCCGGTGGTGGCGTCGTGCACGGTCCCGTGCCGCGCGACTACTCGCAGCGGACCCCGAAGAAGATGAAGGCCGCGGCCCTGCGCCACGCCCTCACCGACCGGGCCCGCCACAACCGCATCCACGTCGTCACCGGCGTGATCGAGGGCGACACCCCGTCCACGAAGGCCGCCAAGAGCCTGTTCGGCAAGATCTCGGAGCGCAAGAACCTGCTCCTGGTCGTCGAGCGCGCCGACGAGGCCGCGTGGCTGTCCGCCCGCAACCTGCCCCAGGTGCACATCCTGGAGCCGGGCCAGCTGAACACGTACGACGTGATCGTCTCGGACGACGTGGTCTTCACCCAGGCCGCTCTCGAGTCCTTCGTCGCCGGCCCGAAGGCCAACGACACCGAAGGGAGCGAGGTCTGATGGCCATCCGTCACCCCGCGATCGCCTCGAAGGCTGCGAAGAAGGCGAAGGCCGCGCGCGTCGCGAAGGCCCGCCGGCACGCCGCCGAGGGCAAGAACACCGTCGAGACCCCGCTGAGCAAGTCGTACACGGACCCCCGTGACGTGCTGCTGAAGCCGGTCGTCTCCGAGAAGAGCTACGCGCTCCTGGACGAGAACAAGTACACGTTCATCGTCGACCCGCGCGCCAACAAGACCCAGATCAAGGAGGCCGTCCAGTCGGTCTTCTCGGTCAAGGTCACCGGGGTCAACACGATCAACCGCATCGGCAAGCGCAAGCGGACCCGCACCGGCTTCGGCCAGCGCGCGGCCACCAAGCGCGCGATCGTGACCCTCGCCGAGGGCGACCGTATCGACATCTTCGGCGGTCCGACCGCGTAAGCGGGTCGGATCGTCCGATATCGGACGAGGACTGAGAAATGGGAATCCGCAAGTACAAGCCGACTACGCCGGGCCGCCGTGGTTCCAGCGTCGCCGACTTCGTCGAGGTCACGCGGTCCACGCCGGAGAAGTCGCTGGTCCGCCCCCTGCACAGCAAGGGCGGCCGTAACAACGCCGGTCGTGTGACCGTTCGCCACCAGGGTGGCGGACACAAGCGCGCCTACCGCGTGATCGACTTCCGTCGTCACGACAAGGACGGCGTGCCGGCGAAGGTCGCGCACATCGAGTACGACCCCAACCGCACCGCGCGCATCGCGCTGCTCCACTACGCGGACGGCGAGAAGCGCTACATCCTGGCGCCGAAGGGTCTGAACCAGGGCGACCGGATCGAGAACGGTCCCGCCGCCGACATCAAGCCCGGCAACAACCTGGCGCTGCGCAACATCCCGGTCGGTACGACGATCCACTCCGTGGAGCTTCGTCCGGGCGGCGGCGCCAAGTTCGCCCGCTCCGCCGGTGCCTCCGTGCAGCTGCTCGCGAAGGAGGGCACGATGGCCCACCTCCGCATGCCGTCCGGTGAGATCCGCCTGGTCGACCAGCGCTGCCGCGCCACGGTCGGCGAGGTCGGCAACGCCGAGCAGAGCAACATCAACTGGGGCAAGGCCGGCCGCAAGCGCTGGCTGGGCGTTCGCCCGACCGTCCGCGGTGTGGCGATGAACCCGGTTGACCACCCCCACGGTGGTGGTGAGGGCAAGACCTCCGGTGGTCGCCACCCGGTCAGCCCCTGGGGTCAGAAGGAAGGTCGTACTCGTTCGCCCAAGAAGGCGTCGAACAAGTACATCGTCCGCCGCCGCAAGACGAACAAGAAGCGCTAGGAGCGGGTTTAGATGCCGCGCAGTCTCAAGAAGGGGCCCTTCGTCGACGACCACCTGATCAAGAAGGTGGAAGCCCAGAACGAAGCCGGCACCAAGAACGTCATCAAGACCTGGTCCCGTCGCTCCATGATCGTGCCGGCCATGCTCGGCCACACGCTCGCGGTGCACAACGGCAAGACCCACATCCCGGTGTTCGTCACCGAGTCGATGGTCGGCCACAAGCTCGGCGAGTTCTCGCCGACGCGCACCTTCCGGGGTCACGTCAAGGAAGACCGGAAGTCGAAGCGCCGCTAGCAGCGGATCGCATTCAGACACGTAAGTAACTGAAGGGACAACCATGGAAGCCAGGGCCCAGGCGCGGTACATCCGCGTCACGCCCATGAAGGCCCGCCGCGTGGTGGACCTCATCCGTGGCATGGACGCCACGGAGGCCCAGGCTGTTCTGCGATTCGCTCCGCAGGCAGCCTCCGTGCCCGTCGGCAAGGTGCTCGACAGCGCCATCGCCAACGCCGCGCACAACTACGACCACACCGATGTCGACAGCCTCTTCGTTTCCGAGGCCTTCGTCGACGAGGGCCCGACCCTGAAGCGGTTCCGTCCGCGTGCCCAGGGCCGTGCCTACCGGATCCGCAAGCGGACCAGCCACATCACCGTGGTCGTCAGCAGCAAGGAAGGAACCCGGTAATGGGCCAGAAGGTAAACCCGCACGGGTTCCGGCTCGGTGTCACCACGGACTTCAAGTCCCGGTGGTACGCCGACAAGCTGTACAAGGACTACGTCAAGGAAGACGTCGCCATCCGTCGGATGATGACGTCCGGCATGGAGCGCGCCGGCATCTCCAAGGTCGAGATCGAGCGCACCCGTGACCGCGTCCGCGTGGACATCCACACCGCGCGTCCCGGCATCGTCATCGGCCGCCGCGGCGCCGAGGCCGACCGCATCCGCGGTGACCTGGAGAAGCTGACCGGCAAGCAGGTCCAGCTGAACATCCTCGAGGTCAAGAACCCGGAGACGGACGCTCAGCTGGTGGCCCAGGCCGTCGCCGAGCAGCTGTCCTCCCGCGTCTCCTTCCGTCGGGCCATGCGCAAGAGCATGCAGTCCGCCATGAAGGCCGGCGCCAAGGGCATCAAGATCCAGTGCGGTGGCCGCCTCGGCGGCGCCGAGATGTCCCGCTCGGAGTTCTACCGCGAGGGCCGCGTGCCCCTGCACACGCTCCGCGCGAACGTGGACTACGGCTTCTTCGAGGCCAAGACGACCTTCGGCCGCATCGGTGTGAAGGTCTGGATCTACAAGGGCGACGTCAAGAACATCGCCGAGGTCCGCGCCGAGAACGCTGCCGCCCGTGCGGGCAACCGCCCGGCTCGCGGTGGCGCGGGTGACCGCCCGGCCCGTGGTGGCCGCGGTGGCGAGCGGCGTGGTCGCAAGCCGCAGCAGCAGGCTCCGGCTGCCGAGGCCCCCCAGGCCGAGGCGCCCGCTGCCGCTCCGGCTGAGAGCACCGGAACGGAGGCCTGACCGACATGCTGATCCCCCGTAGGGTCAAGCACCGCAAGCAGCACCACCCCAAGCGCAACGGCGCGGCCAAGGGTGGCACGACGGTGGCGTTCGGCGAGTACGGCATCCAGGCGCTCACCCCGGCGTATGTGACCAACCGTCAGATCGAGGCCGCTCGTATCGCCATGACGCGTCACATCAAGCGTGGTGGCAAGGTCTGGATCAACATCTACCCGGACCGTCCGCTCACCAAGAAGCCCGCCGAGACCCGCATGGGTTCCGGTAAGGGTTCTCCGGAGTGGTGGATCGCCAACGTCAAGCCCGGACGCGTGATGTTCGAGCTGTCGTACCCCAACGAGAAGATCGCCCGTGAGGCGCTGACCCGAGCGGCCCACAAGCTGCCGATGAAGTGCCGGATCGTCAAGCGCGAGGCAGGTGAAGCGTGATGTCGGCCGGTACCAAGGCGTCCGAGCTGCGCGAGCTGGGCAACGAGGAGCTTCTGGCGAAGCTCCGCGAGGCCAAGGAAGAGCTGTTCAACCTCCGCTTCCAGGCGGCCACGGGTCAGCTCGAAAACCACGGTCGGCTGAAGGCCGTCCGTAAGGACATCGCGCGGATCTACACCCTGATGCGCGAGCGTGAGCTGGGCATCGAAACGGTGGAGAACGCATGAGCGAGAGCAACGTGACCGAGAACAAGGAAGCGCGCGGTTTCCGCAAGACCCGTGAGGGTCTGGTCGTCAGCGACAAGATGGACAAGACCGTCGTCGTCGCCGTCGAGGACCGCGTCAAGCACGCGCTGTACGGCAAGGTCATCCGCCGTACCAACAAGCTCAAGGCGCACGACGAGCAGAACGCCGCGGGTGTCGGCGACCGCGTCCTCCTGATGGAGACCCGGCCGCTGTCCGCGACGAAGCGCTGGCGCGTCGTCGAGATCCTCGAGAAGGCCAAGTAATTCTCCTGCGGGGCATTCCTCGCAGGACAGTTCCGCCAGGCTCCGGGGGCCGTTGAACGACGGCCCCCGGGGAACCGGCAGACACACAGGAGATAGACGTGATCCAGCAGGAGTCGCGACTGCGCGTCGCCGACAACACGGGGGCGAAGGAGATCCTTTGCATCCGTGTGCTCGGTGGCTCCGGTCGCCGCTACGCGGGCATCGGTGACGTCATCGTCGCCACCGTCAAGGACGCGATCCCCGGTGGCAACGTGAAGAAGGGTGACGTCGTCAAGGCGGTCATCGTTCGCACCGTCAAGGAGCGCCGCCGTCCGGACGGCTCGTACATCCGCTTCGACGAGAACGCCGCCGTCATTCTGAAGAACGACGGCGACCCTCGCGGCACCCGCATCTTCGGCCCGGTCGGGCGTGAGCTGCGCGAGAAGAAGTTCATGAAGATCATCTCGCTGGCTCCGGAGGTGCTGTAAGCATGAAGATCAAGAAGGGCGACCTGGTCCAGGTCATCACCGGCAAGGACAAGGGCAAGCAGGGCAAGGTCATTGCCGCTTACCCGCGCGAGGAGCGCGTCCTGGTCGAGGGTGTCAACCGGGTCAAGAAGCACACCAAGGCCGGCCCGACCGCGCGCGGTTCCCAGGCCGGCGGCATCGTGACCACCGAGGCGCCGATCCACGTCTCCAACGTCCAGCTGGTCGTGGAGAAGGACGGGCAGAAGGTCGTCACGCGTGTCGGTTACCGCTTCGACGACGAGGGCAACAAGATCCGCGTTGCCAAGCGGACGGGTGAGGACATCTGATGGCTACCACCACCACTCCGCGTCTCAAGACGAAGTACCGCGAGGAGATCGCGGGCAAGCTGCGTGACGAGTTCAAGTACGAGAACGTCATGCAGGTTCCCGGCCTCGTCAAGATCGTGGTCAACATGGGTGTGGGCGACGCCGCCCGCGACTCCAAGCTGATCGAGGGCGCCATCCGCGACCTCACCACGATCACCGGTCAGAAGCCGGCCGTCACCAAGGCCCGCAAGTCCATCGCGCAGTTCAAGCTGCGCGAGGGTCAGCCGATCGGTGCCCACGTCACCCTCCGTGGCGACCGCATGTGGGAGTTCCTGGACCGCACCCTGTCGCTCGCGCTGCCGCGCATCCGCGACTTCCGCGGTCTGTCCCCCAAGCAGTTCGACGGGCGTGGCAACTACACCTTCGGTCTCACGGAGCAGGTCATGTTCCACGAGATCGACCAGGACAAGATCGACCGTGTCCGGGGTATGGACATCACCGTGGTCACCACGGCGACCAACGACGAAGAGGGCCGTGCCCTTCTCCGTCACCTCGGCTTCCCGTTCAAGGAGGCGTGAGCGAGATGGCGAAGAAGGCTCTCATCGCGAAGGCTGCTCGCAAGCCCAAGTTCGGCGTGCGCGGTTACACGCGCTGCCAGCGCTGCGGCCGTCCCCACTCCGTGTACCGCAAGTTCGGCCTGTGCCGCGTGTGCCTTCGTGAGATGGCTCACCGTGGCGAGCTGCCGGGCGTGACCAAGAGCTCCTGGTAATCCCTCATTTAGGGATTCCTGGACCTCTCGGTAAGCAACCGGGACGGCAGAGGCCCTCCTCACGATGCCTTAGGCTGGGAGGGTTGGGCCTCTGCCGCCCTGAACGACTTACTACGCCGTAGGTCCCCGCACCGCACCCGTCCCGTCTCAAGAAGTACGGGGAGAGGGATGGCGCATATAGGAAACCCCGGCGAGAAAGGCCACAGGCCAATTCATGACCATGACTGATCCGATCGCAGACATGTTGACGCGTCTGCGGAATGCGAACTCGGCGTACCACGACACGGTGTCGATGCCGCACTCCAAGATCAAGTCCCACATCGCGGAGATCCTCCAGCAGGAGGGCTTCATCACGGGCTGGAAGGTCGAGGACGCCGAGGTCGGCAAGAACCTCGTCCTGGAGCTGAAGTTCGGCCCCAACCGTGAGCGCTCCATCGCGGGCATCAAGCGGATCTCCAAGCCCGGTCTCCGGGTGTACGCGAAGTCCACCAACCTGCCGAAGGTGCTCGGCGGCCTGGGCGTGGCGATCATCTCCACGTCGCACGGGCTCCTCACCGACAAGCAGGCCGGCAAGAAGGGCGTGGGTGGGGAAGTCCTCGCCTACGTCTGGTAGCGGAAGGGAACGGAGGAAACAGCTATGTCGCGCATCGGCAAGCTCCCCATCGCGGTTCCCGCCGGCGTGGACGTCACCATCGACGGCCGTACGGTCAAGGTCAAGGGCCCCAAGGGCGAGCTGACCCACACCGTCGTGGCTCCGATCGACATCGCCAAGGGCGAGGACGGCACCCTGCAGGTGACCCGCCCCAACGACGAGCGTCAGAGCAAGGCCCTGCACGGCCTGTCCCGCACGCTGGTGGCGAACATGATCACCGGCGTGACCCAGGGTTACGTGAAGAAGCTCGAGATCAGCGGTGTCGGTTACCGCGTGACCGCCAAGGGCTCGAACCTCGAGTTCGCGCTCGGTTACAGCCACCCGATTCTCGTCGAGGCCCCCGAGGGCATCACCTTCAAGGTGGAGACCCCGACCCGTTTCTCGGTCGAGGGCATCGACAAGCAGAAGGTCGGCGAGGTCGCGGCCAACATCCGCAAGCTGCGCAAGCCCGACCCGTACAAGGCCAAGGGCGTCAAGTACGAGGGCGAAGTCATCCGCCGCAAGGTCGGAAAGGCGGGTAAGTAAGCCATGGCATACGGGCAGAAGATCCTCAAGGGCGACGCCTACAAGCGCGCCGCGATCAAGCGCCGTCACATCCGGATCCGCAAGAAGGTGTCCGGTACGGCGGAGCGTCCCCGTCTGGTCGTGACCCGCTCCAACCGCCACATCGTGGCGCAGGTGATCGACGACCTGAAGGGCCACACCCTGGCGTCGGCGTCCACCCTGGACGCGTCGATCCGCGGTGGCGAGGGCGACAAGTCCGCGCAGGCCAAGCAGGTCGGTGCCCTGGTCGCCGAGCGTGCCAAGGCCGCCGGTGTCGAGGCCGTCGTGTTCGACCGTGGTGGCAACCAGTACGCCGGGCGCATCGCCGCCCTGGCGGACGCCGCCCGCGAAGCCGGGCTCAAGTTCTGAGCCGCTTGTAGCTAGCGGAAAGAGAGAGGTAATCCAATGGCTGGACCCCAGCGCCGCGGAAGCGGTGCCGGTGGCGGCGAGCGGCGGGACCGGAAGGGCCGTGACGGCGGCGCTGCTGCCGCCGAGAAGACCGCGTACGTTGAGCGCGTCGTCGCGATCAACCGCGTCGCCAAGGTTGTGAAGGGTGGTCGTCGCTTCAGCTTCACCGCGCTGGTCGTGGTGGGCGACGGTGACGGCACCGTGGGTGTCGGATACGGCAAGGCCAAGGAGGTGCCGGCCGCCATCGCCAAGGGCGTTGAGGAGGCCAAGAAGCACTTCTTCAAGGTCCCCCGGATCCAGGGCACCATCCCGCACCCGATCCAGGGTGAGAAGGCTGCAGGCGTCGTGCTCCTGAAGCCCGCGTCGCCCGGTACCGGTGTGATCGCCGGTGGTCCGGTGCGTGCCGTGCTCGAGTGCGCCGGTATCCACGACGTGCTGTCGAAGTCGCTCGGCTCCGACAACGCGATCAACATCGTGCACGCGACCGTGGAGGCCCTGAAGGGCCTGCAGCGTCCCGAGGAGATCGCGGCCCGCCGTGGTCTGCCCCTGGAGGACGTCGCTCCCGCGGCTCTGCTGCGTGCGCGCGCCGGGGTGGGTGCGTAATCATGGCGCAGCTCAAGATCACGCAGGTCAAGTCCTACATCGGCAGCAAGCAGAACCACCGTGACACCCTGCGGTCGCTTGGTCTCAAGGGGATCAACACCGTGGTCGTCAAGGAGGACCGCCCCGAGTTCCGCGGCATGGTGCACACCGTCCGCCACCTCGTGACGGTCGAGGAGGTCGACTGATCATGGCGGAGCAGAACCCGCTCAAGATCCACAACCTCCGTCCCGCCCCGGGCGCCAAGACCGCCAAGACCCGTGTCGGTCGTGGTGAGGCGTCGAAGGGTAAGACGGCCGGTCGTGGTACCAAGGGCACCAAGGCCCGCTACCAGGTTCCGGAGCGCTTCGAGGGCGGCCAGATGCCGCTGCACATGCGCCTCCCGAAGCTGAAGGGCTTCAAGAACCCGTTCAAGACCGAGTACCAGGTCGTGAACCTCGACAAGCTGGCCGCGCTCTACCCCGAGGGTGGCGAGGTCACCGTCGAGGGTCTGGTGGCCAAGGGCGCCGTTCGCAAGAACAGCCTGGTCAAGGTCCTCGGTCAGGGTGAGATCTCCGTGGCGCTGCAGGTGACGGTCGACGCCGTCTCCGGCTCCGCCAAGGAGAAGATCACCGCCGCCGGCGGCACCGTCACCGAGCTCGTCTGAGTTCCTCAGGCGTCTCGATGACGTAAGCAACTCCCGACCGGGGATACCTCACAATGGGGTATCCCCGGTTGGTCGTTCCACGGGGAGCAGTGTCGCCGGTAAGGTGGCCTGCACTGTTCACTCTCTTATTCGTCGAACCTCAAGACCGTCACCCTTGACGCAGTTGCGCGGGGGTCGCAGGAGGCACCGTGCTCACCGCGTTCGCCCGGGCGTTCAGGACGCCCGACCTGCGCAAGAAGCTGCTCTTCACGCTCGGCATCATCGTGGTCTACCGGGTCGGTACCCACATCCCGATCCCCGGCGTCAACTACCAGGCCGTCCAGGACTGCGTGGACCAGGCGTCCGGCAACCAGGGCCTCTTCGGTCTCGTCAACATGTTCAGCGGCGGCGCGCTGCTGCAGATCACGGTCTTCGCGCTGGGCATCATGCCGTACATCACGGCGAGCATCATCCTGCAGCTGCTGACCGTGGTGATCCCGCGGCTGGAGGCCCTCAAGAAGGAGGGCCAGGCCGGTACGGCGAAGATCACCCAGTACACCCGTTACCTGACGGTGGCGCTCGCCATCCTCCAGGGCACCGGTCTGGTGGCCACCGCCCGCAGCGGCGCCCTGTTCTCCGGCTGCACGGTCGCCTCCAGCATCGTCCCGGACCAGGCGATCTTCACCACCATCACCATGGTCGTCTGCATGACCGCCGGTACGGCCGTCGTGATGTGGCTGGGCGAGCTGATCACCGACCGCGGCATCGGCAACGGCATGTCGATCCTGATGTTCATCTCGATCGCCGCCACCTTCCCGTCCGCCCTGTGGTCGATCAAGAAGTCCGGCGACCTGGCCGGCGGCTGGATCGAGTTCGGCACCGTCCTGCTGGTCGGCCTGGTCATGGTCGGCCTGGTGGTCTTCGTCGAGCAGGCCCAGCGCCGTATCCCGGTGCAGTACGCGAAGCGCATGATCGGCCGGCGTTCCTACGGCGGCACGTCCACCTACATCCCGTTGAAGGTGAACCAGGCCGGTGTGATTCCGGTCATCTTCGCGTCGTCGCTGCTCTACATTCCGGCTCTGGTCGCGCAGTTCTCCGGATCCACGGCGGGCTGGAAAACGTGGATCGAGCAGAACCTGACCAAGGGCGATCACCCGATTTACATCGTTTCGTACTTCTTGCTCATCGTTTTCTTCGCGTTCTTCTACGTGGCGATCTCCTTCAACCCCGAAGAAGTAGCCGACAACATGAAGAAGTATGGTGGCTTCATCCCGGGCATCCGGGCTGGCCGACCGACCGCTGAGTACCTGAGTTACGTGCTCAACCGGATCACCTGGCCGGGTTCGCTGTATCTGGGGCTGATCGCTCTCGTGCCGACGATGGCGTTGGTGGGGTTCGGGGCGACCAATAACTTCCCGTTCGGCGGGACCAGCATCCTGATCATCGTGGGTGTCGGTCTTGAGACGGTGAAGCAGATCGAGAGCCAGCTTCAGCAGCGCAATTACGAAGGGTTCCTCCGCTGATGCGAATCGTCCTCGTCGGGCCGCCGGGTGCTGGAAAGGGCACACAGGCAACCCGCCTCGCTGCGAAGCTGCGCATCCCGCACATCTCCACGGGCGATCTGTTCCGCGCCAACATCAGCCGGCAGACGGATCTCGGGAAACTCGCGAAGTCCTACATGGACGCCGGCAATCTCGTGCCCGACGAGGTCACCATCGCGATGGCCAAGGACCGTATGGAGCAGCCGGACGCCGAGGGCGGCTTCCTGCTCGACGGTTTCCCGCGCAACGTCTCGCAGGCCGAGGCGCTCGACGAACTGCTGAAGACCGAGGCCATCAAGCTGGACGCGGTGCTCGATCTGGAGGTCTCCGAGGACGAGGTCGTCAAGCGGATCGCCGGCCGGCGCATCTGCCGCAACGACTCCGCGCACGTCTACCACGTGACGTACAGCCCGCCGAAGAAGGAGGGCGTCTGCGACGTCTGCGGCGGCGAGCTGTACCAGCGCGACGACGACTCCGAGGCGACGGTCCGCAACCGGCTGGAGGTCTACCACACGCAGACCGAGCCGATCATCGACTACTACAAGGCGCAGGGACTGGTCGTCACGATCTCCTCCCTCGGCCCGGTCGACGAGGTCACGCAGCGGGCGCTCGAGGCGCTCAAGCGCGAGGACGACGGCAAGTAGGCGGAGCCTGTACGGCCGTGGCACCCGAAGGGGCGTCACGGCCGTACTGTTGTGTACGTAACCGGTTGACGTGAGTGACGGAGAGCGCAGGACCCATGGTGCAGATCAAGACCCCCGAGCAGATCGCCAAGATGCGTGAGGCGGGGCTGGTCGTCGCCGCCATCCACGCGGCGACCCGTGAGGCCGCGGTGCCCGGAGCCACCACCAAGGACCTGGACGAGGTGGCCCGCAAGGTCCTCGCCGAGCACAACGCCAAGCCGAACTTCCTCGGCTACGGCGGCTTCCCGGCCACGATCTGCACGTCCGTCAACGAGGTCGTCGTGCACGGCATCCCGTCCGAGGACGTCGTCCTGAAGGACGGCGACATCATCTCCGTCGACTGCGGCGCGATCGTCGACGGCTGGCACGGGGACGCCGCCTACACGGCCTTCGTGGGCTCCGGCCACGCTCCGGAGCTGATCGAGCTCTCCCGGGTGACCGAGGAGTCGATGTGGGCCGGCATCGCGGCGATGAAGCAGGGCAACCGGCTCGTCGACATCTCCCGCGCGGTCGAGACGTACATCCGCCGCCAGCCCAAGCCCGGCGGCGGCCGGTACGGGATCATCGAGGACTACGGCGGCCACGGCATCGGCACCGAGATGCACATGGACCCGCACCTGCTGAACTACGTCGACCGCCGCCGCGGCAAGGGCCCCAAGCTGGTCCCCGGCTTCTGCCTGGCGATCGAGCCGATGGTCTCCCTGGGCACCCCGAAGACCGAGGTCCTCTCCGACGACTGGACGGTCATCACCACCGACGGCACCTGGTCCTCGCACTGGGAGCACTCCGTCGCCCTGACCGAGCAGGGCCCGCTGGTCCTCACGGCACCGGACGGCGGCAGGGCGAAGCTGGCGGAACACGGCGTCACGGCGGCCCCGGACCCGTTGGCTTAACGATCTGGCCGGTGGGGCAGACTCTCTCGATTCGTCTTTCCGGGTGCGCTGACGTAGACTGACTCGTCGGCTCTCGTGCATCCGCATGTCCGCATGCGCCCGTCAGGGAGAAGCAGGGGAGTCGATCAAGGTAGTCGATTCGAAGGGCGAAGCGTGGCCAAGAAGCAAGGTGCCATCGAGATCGAGGGCACTGTCGTCGAGTCTCTGCCGAACGCCATGTTCAAGGTCGAGCTCCAGAACGGCCACCAGGTCCTGGCACACATCAGCGGCAAGATGCGCATGCACTACATCCGCATCCTCCCTGACGACCGGGTCGTGGTGGAGCTGTCTCCGTACGACCTGACGCGTGGCCGGATCGTCTACCGCTACAAGTAGATCCCTCTGACTCGGAGAACCTCGATCCCATGAAGGTCAAGCCGAGCGTCAAGAAGATCTGCGACAAGTGCAGGGTGATCCGCCGTCACGGCCGGGTCATGGTCATCTGCGAGAACCCGCGCCACAAGCAGCGCCAGGGCTGACGTAACGACCTCCCTCTGCGGTTTCGCAGGGCTTCGCGCGACGCGAGCTGAATATGTTCATACGCAGAATCCAGGCGAGCGATCGTCTGACACCCCCGGTTCGGAGGCCGGGGACCCGGTCCGTACCTGATACGGCGGCCGGGAACCGGTTCTGTGGAAGACCTCCGAAGATCACCAGGAGCCATTGAATGGCACGCGTTTCCGGTGTTGACATCCCGCGCGAAAAGCGCGTGGAGGTCGCCCTCACCTACGTGTTCGGCATCGGCCGGACCCTCTCGAAGGAGACGCTGGCTGCGACCGGCGTCGACCCCGACACCCGCGTCCGCGACCTCTCCGAGGAGCAGCTCGTCGCGATCCGCGAGTACGTGGACAACAACATCAAGACCGAGGGTGACCTCCGTCGTGAGATCCAGGCCGACATCCGCCGCAAGGTGGAGATCGGCTGCTACCAGGGTCTGCGTCACCGTCGTGGTCTGCCCGTCCGCGGTCAGCGCACCAGCACCAACGCCCGCACCCGCAAGGGCCCGCGTCGCGCCATCGCCGGCAAGAAGAAGCCGGGCAAGAAGTAGTCCTCAGCGGACAACGCTTCATCAGCGGTCTTCGCTGTAGGACCGACCACCTCCCCGTAGGAGTTTGTAGATGCCCCCCAAGGGTCGTCAGGGCGCTGCCAAGAAGGTGCGCCGCAAGGAAAAGAAGAACGTCGCTCACGGCCACGCGCACATCAAGAGCACGTTCAACAACACGATCGTCTCCATCACGGACCCGTCCGGCAACGTGATCTCCTGGGCCTCCGCCGGCCACGTCGGCTTCAAGGGCTCCCGGAAGTCCACGCCGTTCGCCGCGCAGATGGCCGCCGAGTCGGCCGCCCGCCGCGCCCAGGAGCACGGCATGCGCAAGGTCGACGTGTTCGTCAAGGGCCCGGGCTCCGGTCGTGAGACCGCGATCCGCTCCCTGCAGGCCACGGGCCTGGAGGTCGGCTCCATCCAGGACGTCACCCCGACCCCGCACAACGGCTGCCGCCCGCCGAAGCGCCGCCGCGTCTGAGGCACCGGCTGCTTGAGGATTCGGGCGGTACGGCTCCGTGAAAGGGCCGTATCGCCCGTACCCTTGCAGTACCCGCGCTTTTCACGGGCGCGGTTTCCGTCGGACGTCAAATAGCGGGCGTCCACGAAAGAAGGATCTGATCCACACATGCTGATCGCTCAGCGTCCCTCGTTGACCGAAGAGGTCGTCGACGAGTTCCGCTCCCGGTTCGTGATCGAGCCGCTGGAGCCGGGCTTCGGCTACACCCTCGGCAACTCCCTGCGTCGTACGCTCCTCTCCTCGATCCCGGGTGCGGCGGTCACGTCCATCCGCATCGACGGCGTTCTGCACGAGTTCACCACCGTGCCGGGCGTCAAGGAGGACGTCACCGACCTGATCCTCAACATCAAGCAGCTGGTCGTGAGCAGTGAGCACGACGAGCCGGTCGTGATGTACCTGCGCAAGCAGGGCCCGGGTCTGGTCACCGCCGCCGACATCGCGCCCCCGGCCGGTGTCGAGGTGCACAACCCCGACCTCGTCCTCGCCACGCTCAACGGCAAGGGCAAGCTGGAGATGGAGCTCACGGTCGAGCGCGGCCGCGGTTACGTCTCCGCCGTGCAGAACAAGCAGGTGGGCCAGGAGATCGGCCGTATCCCGGTCGACTCCATCTACTCGCCGGTGCTCAAGGTCACGTACAAGGTCGAGGCGACCCGTGTCGAGCAGCGCACCGACTTCGACAAGCTGATCGTCGACGTCGAGACCAAGCAGGCCATGCGTCCCCGTGACGCCATGGCGTCGGCCGGCAAGACCCTGGTCGAGCTGTTCGGTCTCGCCCGCGAGCTGAACATCGACGCCGAGGGCATCGACATGGGCCCGTCCCCCACGGACGCCGCCCTGGCCGCCGACCTCGCGCTGCCGATCGAGGAGCTGGAGCTCACGGTCCGCTCCTACAACTGCCTCAAGCGTGAGGGCATCCACTCCGTGGGTGAGCTCGTGGCGCGCTCCGAGGCCGACCTCCTGGACATCCGCAACTTCGGTGCGAAGTCCATCGACGAGGTCAAGGCGAAGCTGGCCGGCATGGGCCTGGCCCTGAAGGACAGCCCGCCCGGATTCGACCCGACCGCCGCCGCCGACGCCTTCGGCGCCGACGACGACGCGGACGCGGGTTTCGTGGAGACCGAGCAGTACTGAGCGGTACCGAGCAGTACTGACCGGTCGTTGCCGGTGGGCATCCGCTCATCGGGTTCCTGACCCCGGTACCTGATACGGCCGGGGCAGACACACAGGAGAAAGAACATGCCGAAGCCCACCAAGGGTGCCCGTCTGGGCGGCAGCGCCGCGCACGAGAAGCTGCTCCTCGCGAACCTCGCGAAGTCGCTCTTCGAGCACGGCCGTATCACCACCACCGAGGCGAAGGCCCGCCGCCTGCGGCCGTACGCCGAGCGTCTGATCACCAAGGCGAAGAAGGGCGACCTTCACAACCGCCGTCAGGTGCTCCAGGTCATCACGGACAAGGGCGTCGTCCACACGCTCTTCACCGAGATCGGCCCGCGGTACGAGAACCGTCCGGGTGGCTACACCCGTATCACCAAGATCGGTAACCGCCGTGGCGACAACGCGCCCATGGCCGTCATCGAGCTGGTGGAGGCGCTGACGGTGGCGCAGCAGGCGACCGGCGAGGCCGAGGCGGCGACCAAGCGTGCCGCGAAGGACGCCGAGGCTGCCGAGGCGGCTCCGGCTGCCGAGGCCACCGAGGCCACCGAGGCCGAGGCTCCCGCCGAGGAGTCGAAGGACGCGTAAGCGTCTGCGGGGTGCTGTTCGGTTGGCGGCTGCGGGTTCGTCGCGGCTGATCGCGCGGTTCCCCGCGCCCCTGAAGGGGCGCGTCAGCGGGTCCGTTCCTTTCCAGGGGCGGGCCCGCTTTCGTGTTTTGAGAGGATCTCTGGGTGAGTGATGAAGTAGAGCCCGGTTGTGTCCGGGTCCGTCTTGACCTGTCCTATGACGGCACCGAGTTCTCCGGGTGGGCCAAGCAGGCCGGGGGGCGGCGGACCGTGCAGGGGGAGGTCGAGGACGCTCTGCGTGTCGTCACGCGGTCGCGGGAGGCGTCGTACGAGCTGACGGTCGCCGGGCGCACTGATGCCGGGGTGCATGCGCGGGGGCAGGTCGCCCATGTCGATCTGCCGGCCGGGGTGTGGGAGGAGCAGCGGGAGAAGCTGCTGAAGCGGCTGGCGGGGCGGCTGCCGAAGGACGTGCGGGTGTGGGCGGTCGGGGAGGCGCCGGCCGGGTTCAACGCGCGGTTCGCGGCGCTGTGGCGGCGCTACGTCTACCGGGTGGGCGACCGGCCCGGGGGAGTGGACCCGCTGCTGCGCAACCATGTGCTGTGGCACGACTGGGAGTTGGACGTCGCGGCCATGGACGCCGCCGCCAAGTCCCTCGTGGGGGAGCACGACTTCGCCGCGTACGCGAAGAAGCGGGAGGGGGCGACGACCATCCGCGAGATCCTCGACTTCGGGGTGAGCCGGCGGGCGGACGGGGTCGTCGAGATCGAGGTCCGCGCCGACGCCTTCTGCCACAACCAGGTGCGGTCCATGGTGGGCGCGCTGCTGTTCGTGGGGGACGGGCACCGGGGTGTGGAGTGGCCGCGGAAGGTGCTGGAGGCCGGGGTGCGGGACAGCGCCGTCCACGTGGTGCGGCCGCATGGGCTGACGTTGGAGGAAGTCGCGTACCCGGCGGACGACCGGCTGCTGGAGAGGCAGCGGGAGGCCCGCCGGGTGCGGGTGCGGTCGAGTTGACCGCGGTGCCGGGTCAGCCGGCGAGGACCTTCTTGAAGGTCGGCTCCAAGAATGGCGCCAGCGAGCGGGCGTAGCCGCCGGTCATGTGGCTGTTGTCCCAATAGACCACGTGGCCGCCGATGACCGCCGGACAGTAGCCGTCCGCACAGAAGGCAGGGAGCGTGTTGAGCACGCTCGCCCCGTACTGCTCGGCGACCTCGCGCTCCATCAGCCGCAGGTCGGGGAGGTCGACGGCGGTTTCGGACTTGAGGGTGCACTCGCCAGGGGTGTCGGACTTCTCGGCCAGGCAGTCCGGGACGTTGAAGGTCGGCTTCGGGGTGTCGGTCAGGTAGACCAGCCGCGCCCCCATGGCCTTGAGCTTCTTGAACGTGTCCTCGGCGCCCTCGCGTACGGCGGTGTACTGGACGCGGTCGGCCACCGCGACCACCTCCGGCCTGAGCTTCTTGATGTAGGCGAAGGCCGATTCCCGCCACTTGGGGCACTCGGTGTATTCGCGGCCCAGATCCTCGCGGGTGATCTTGTACGCCTCGGGTGAGCAGCCGCTCTTGATGACCGTGACGACCTTGACGTGCAGCTTGCGGCCGAGCGCGTCGAAGGCGTTGCCCCATTGGTAGGCGTGCGAGTCGCCCAGCAGCACCATGGTCTTGTCGGACGTCTTGTCACCGATGACGCACTCGTCGTGCAGGGTGAAGCTGGTGACGAGCAACTGGTCGATGCAGCCGTAGTCGCCTCGGTCGTCGGGGGATTTCAGCAGCATGCTCTGGCTGATCTTGGGCTCGTTCCGCTCGCTCACCGCCTGCTCGACGGACTTGGTGCCGTTGAACCCGGTCAGCGCGGCCGCGGTCCCCGCGGTGCCGATGGACAGGTTGAGCGGTACCTGGAGAGCGATCACCATGGCGCAGGCGGAGGTGGCCGTCAGCGTGCCGCCGGTGAGAATGCCCCGCCACGGGCGGACGACCAGCTTCACGTTGTCCCTGAACCGCTTCTCGATGGCGAAGTGCATCGCGATGGCCAGCAGGAAGGAGAGGACCGCCACGCGGAAGCGGTCGGAGTAGCCGAACTCCCAGCCGATGATGTGGGGCCAGAGGATCAGCAGCGGCCAGTGCCACAGGTACCAGCCGTAACTGACCTTGCCGATGAAGTCGAAGACGGGGTTGTCGAGGAGCTTTTCGGCACCGAGGCGGGGGTTGGCGCATCCACCGGCGATGATCATCCACGCGCCGAGTACTGGTCCGGCGACGGCGTAGCCCGGCAGCGGTGTGTCCTCCGTGATGAGCATTCCCGTTATCAGGGTGGTGGCCAGGCCCAGCCAGGAGACGAACGCGGCGAGACCGCGTGGCATGCGGGACAGGAAGGGCGCCCAGAGGGCGAGCAGGACGCCGAAGGCGAGCTCCCAGATGCGGGAGTGGGTGCCGAAGTAGGCCAGCGGTTGATTCGTCGTGGTTTCGGTGTAGCCCAGGTAGAACGAGTATCCCACCACCCCCATGAGAACCGCCCCTACAAGGAGGCGGTTGCGGAAGACGACCCGGCTGAGCCAGGCCACGACGACCAGCAGGACCGGGGTGGCGAGGTAGAACTGCTCCTCGATGCCCAGCGACCAGAAGTGCTGGTAGGGCGACTGGCTGCCGTCGTTGGCGAAGTAATCGGTGCCGTTCTCGGCGAGACGCCAGTTGATCACGCTCAGGGAGGCGGCGAACCCGTCGTCCATGTAGTCGCGGAAGCTGAACGGACTGGCGTAGATCCAGGAGAGGACGCCCGTGGCGACGATGGTCAGGGCGGCCCCAGGAGCCAGGCGCCGGAAGCGGCGGGCCCAGAACTTGCTCAGGGACACCTTGCCGGTCTTGTCGATCTCGGCCAGGAGCTGGCTGCCGATGAGGAAGCCGCTGAGCACGAAGCTGACGTCCACACCGCCGTGGATGTCGAGGATGCCGCAGTGCATGCTGACCACCATCACGATGGCGACGGCACGCAGGCCCTGAATGTCCGGCCGGTACTTGCGAAGGCGCTCCGCGTTCGCGGTCGTTGAACGATGGCGGGTCACGGTTCTCCAGTAACTACTGCGACTTCAGTGGGCGGTCAGGCAGGCGGCGGTCGTGCCGCTCACGCGTACGCCCTGGGCGGGGATGTGGAGGCCGCACGACAGGCGGAGGTGGGCCGGCAGTTCGTTGTCGGCGCCGATGTGGGCGTGGCAGCCCACCACCACCTCCCGCAGGAGGGAGGCGCTGCCGATTGAGGAGTCGTGGTCGACCACGGACTCGTGGATGCGCGCACCCTCGGCCACGGTGACGTGTGCGCCGACGATGGAGCGGTCGACGACCACACACGGGCCGATCACGGCATGCGCGCCGATGGTCGAGCCGCCGGTGACACGTGCCGTCGGGTCGACGGTGGCGGTGGGATGGATCAGCGCCTCGGCCGGCGGCCCCACCAGCGGCGAGGTCACCCGGCCGGTGACCAGGTCGGCCGAGCCGTGCACGAAGGCCAACGGGGTGCCGAGGTCGCGCCAGTATTCGTCGGTGACGTGGCCGAAGACCCGCCTGCCCCGAGCGACGAGGTGCGGGAAGGTCTCCTGTTCGACCGAGACCTCCCGGTCGCCCGGGATGGCGTCCAGGACGGAGCGGCGGAAGACGTAGCAGCCGGCGTTGATCTGGTCGGTGACGCACTCCTGCTGGGTCTTGGGCTTCTCCAGGAAGGCGAGCACCCGGCCGTCCTCGGCGGTGGGCACCAGCCCGAAGGCGCGCGGGTCGGCCACCCGGGTCAAGTGCAGACTCACATCGGCCGCGCGCTCCCGGTGCCGTTCCAGTACGGCGCGCAGGTCGACTCCGGAGAGGATGTCGCCGTTAAGGACGAGCACCGGCTCCTCGGAGCCCCCGCGCAGCAGTCGCGCGGCATTGCGGATCGCCCCGCCGGTGCCCAGGGGCACCTTCTCGACGGCGTAGGAGATGTCGAGTCCCTCGCCGAAGTCCTTGAACTCTTCCTCGAAAAGGCTCGCCAGATAGGACGTGGCGAACACGACGTGCTCGACGCCGGCATCCATCAGCTTGGCTATCTGGTGCCGGATGAAGGAGGCACCGGCGACGCCCAGCAGCGGCTTCGGGGTGTGGTTCGTCAGCGGGCGCAAGCGCGTTCCCTTGCCGCCCACGAGGATAATGGCTTCCTGCATGATCGCCTCGCTCGGTCAGCTCGCGGTGTCGGTGCCAGGGCCTGCGTAGTCGGAGCCGAAGCAGGTCTTGATGGCCTTCTCGGAGAGGGGACGCCCCGCGAAGTCGAGCCGGGAGGCCGTCTTGTCGTCGGGTGCGGTGTTCGGATCGTCGTCGAAGTGGATCGACCACCAGTACACGCCCTGCATACGGCGCTCCTGGACGACCCGGCAGACGGCCGTGTACCAGTTGGCCTGCACCGTCTCGTTGACCGTGCGCCGGGCGTAGAAGTCACCGGGAGCGTGGTAGGCGCCGTTCATGGCGCCGATGCCGGATTCGGCGACGAGGATGTTCGGCAGGGGTCCGGTGGCCTTCTTGTCCAGCCACTTCTCCCAGCCGTCGATGAGGTCCTTGACGGGCGCGGTGTCCGGGACCTTGACCGGGAAGTAGGCGTCGACGCCGAGGTGGTTGACCGGCATGTTGATACGACCGGAGACGTAGTTGTCCCAGTTGGCGTCGTAGGAGACCTCGCCGGAGAACGTCTTCTCGGCGGAGTCGACCAGGGCCTCCCAGTTGGGGTCGCCCTCCAGGGAGTTGAGTTCGGTACCGATGACGAAGGTGTTCGTCTGCGCCTCGTCGGCCGCTTCGAGGTACGGGGTGAGCAGTTTCCTGTACGAGACGAACCAGGCGGAGCGCGAGGCCGGTTCGATGTTGCCGCGCCAGCCGTTGTTCTGCTTCAGGGTTCCCTCGTCCATGATCGGACGCAGCGTGGTGCGGAAGCCGGCGTCCTTGAATACCTTCAGCACCCGCTCCAGGCGTTGCGGGGACGGGGTCTTGGCGCCGGTCGACAGCTCGTTGGAGGTGCGGCTGTCGATGTAGAACGGAAAGGAGATGGAAACCGAGTTCGCGCCGAGGCCGATGAGGTACTTGGCGTGCTTGCTGGCCTGCTTCTCGATGAACGTGTCGGAGCGCTTGGTCTTCTCCTCCTCCCAGTAGAGCTGCACGCCCCACTGCGGCATCCCGGCCTTCCAGGGCTTGGCGACCTTGAGGGGGTCGGAGGGCGAGGACGACGAGGAGGAGACAGTGGACTTCGTACCGGCGTCGTGCCCCTGGGAGGAGGACTCCTCGGAGTCGCCCAGGACGATCCGGGGCAGGGCGGAGCCTCCCTCCCAGCGCACCGGGTGGTTGCCGAGGACGAAAGGGGCGCCCAGTACGACGGTCAGGACCGTCACCGGGAAAATGGCAAGCAGAGGCAATCGTGAACGCATGTGAGTGGTTGTCTTCCAGGCGGTCAGGCGGGCTTGGCGATCACGACGAACTTGTTCTCCTCGCGCCGGACGAACTTCATGAAGCCCTTGAAGCCGCCGAGCCCTTCCAGCACGGAGAAGACGGGAATGAGTGCGATCACCACGATCGGCTCCCACCACTTGCGCCGGCCGCTGATTGAAGCGAGCGCGTTCAGCCGCAGTCCCTCCCAGTACGTCCAGATGACGTAGGCGAAGTTGAGCGCCCAGAGGATGGTGATGGACTGGGTCACCGGCGAGGTGTTCATGTCGTTGATCAGCCAGCCGGCGAGCAGCACGGCGCCGATGTGTTGGAGCGGGCCCAGAATCCAAGTGGCCACGCAGACCGACAGGAACCAGCGGTAGCGCAGCGGGACGGCGCGGTTGAAGCAGAGCGCTACCAGTCCCCACGCCCAGCGCTCGCGCTGCTTGACGAAGTCTGCGGCGTTGGCAGGGGAGGCGCCGTAGCAACGGCCGTTGAACCAGTCGCTGCGGCCCGGGTACTTGCGGCAGAAGGTCAAGGCGAGACGGGCGTCCTCGACGATCTCCTTGGGGCCGAAGTCCCAGCCGATCTCGGCCTCGATGGACGCGCGCAGCACCAGCAGTTCGCCGTGCACACCGGCGGCCGGGGTGCCCATGCCGGTCAGCGCGCGGAAGCGGGCGATGTCGTCGGCGGGACGTACGGCGTCCGCGAGCCAGGTGAAGAGGTTGACCGCGTTCTCACGGGGGTACGTGAGGATGCCCTGGGCCATGTGCTTGGCCTCGTCCGGGTGGGCGCGGCGCTGGCGATTGATGAACTGGGCCAAGGCGGTCGCCGTGTCGGGGCCGACACCGGTGTCGTCGTCCATGTGCAGCACCCAGACGTATTCCAGGGCCTCGCCCTCCGCGATCCGCAGTTCGTGGGCGTAGTGGTTGGCGCGGGCCTTGAAGCGGGTGCCGTTGGCCGGGACGTAGTCCTTGGGGACGGTGACCACCCGCATCAGCGGGTGCGAGGCCGCGAGCCGGTCGATGTCCGCCGCCGCCTCACAGCCCTCCTCGGTCAGGATGTCGACCCGCATGTACGGGAACCACTCCGGCAGGTGCTCGACGTAGGAGAGGACGGAGCGCTCCAGGGCCGGATAGGTGTCGTGCCGCCCGATGGTCGGGCACAGGACGATCAGGAAGTCCTGTTCGGCGGGGGCGGGCGGGGTCATACGGTCGCTCTTGCGGACGCGGCGGCGGATCAGCAGGGCGCCCTGGATGCCCACCAGCACACCGGCCACCGGCAGGGACCAGACGATGGTCAGGATCCAGCTCTGCAGTGACGAACTGGGTCGGTACGACCACAGTCCGAAGACGACCAGTAGGACGAACGGCAACAGGAACGGAAGGATCCCCGGCTTCCAGGAAGCAGTGCGCTTCGCCAGTTTCTGATGGTGCCGCGAATACGGCACACCCCCGTCGACCAGTGTCGATGCCATGACGACTGCGGAACTCCCGTGAGATCGGTGGCGCGGCAAGACAGCAACCGATCTCTGCACGGCACGCTGCGCGCGCCGTGCTGTGTTGTTCCGGTGTGCCCCCCAACGCCGTCTTCGGCGTTTCGGCCGCGCCCCTCGGATGTCCCCCACCCCGGACGGGCCGAACAGATGGCCGATCCTCGCACACATTTCTTACACAAGGGAATACTTGTGTGAATGGTGTAGTCGAAAGTTAACCAATCATGGTCTTGCTCAGTGATCTCCAGACACTGCTGGTGATCACCGAGGGGGAGTAGTAGGTCCGCTTCACGTCGGCTGCGCTGTTGTCCTGGGTGAGCCCCTGTCCCCACACCGTCCACAGCGCCCAGGGGGTCCTGGCCAGGGTCTCAGGCTGCGCCGCGTTCAGCGGCACGTGGAAGGACTCGGCGACGATCCGGGGTTTGCCGTACCGCCTCAGGCCGCTGTGCCAGAACTCGGTCCAGGCGCCCTCGCCGAACGGCTTCGCCGGGCTGTCGCTGTACGCGTCGACGCCGACGACGTCCACGTGGCGGTCGCCGGGGTAGTAGGCGTGCGGCTCGGTGGTGTGCGTGCCGTCCCAGGAACTCGGCGACCACACGAAGACCAGGTTGTGCAGGCCGCGCCGGCGCACGAGATGGTCGTACGCCACCCGCCACAGCGTCCGATACGCCGCCGGGTCCTGCCCCGCCCACCAGAAGCCGTGTCCCGGTCTGGCGTTCATCTCGTGGTACGGCCGCAGCAGCACCGGCACCCCATGGGAGGCCAGGTAGCCGAGGTGGTCGGCGAGGAAGTCCAGGTCGTGCAGGAGGGCCCGGTACTCGCCGGTGCCTTCGGTGACCACCCGGCCGAACCAGGCGGGATCCCGCGCACCGGGGGAGTTGCGCAGCAGCGTCTGGGGGAAGCCCTTGACGGGGCTGCCCGGATAGGGCTGGTGGAAGGAGAAGCCCACCATGCCCGCCGGCGCGCCCCCGTTGTGCGGCAGCGACACCTCCGTGGCCGACGCGCAGTCACGGTGCGTCCCAGAGGTCCGGTAGGAGCCGTCCACCGGCCGGGGCAACCCCGCCCACACTCCGAGGGCGAGATCCACGGCGTCGTCGACGTACCCCCACTGCGAGCGGCAGCTCGGCCAGGCGCGGGAGTAGGAGCGCGGCTCACCGACGGCCCAGCCGGGATGCCCGTACCCGGGGCCGAGGTCCACCTCCACGAAGGCGGGCAGCCGACCGGTGATGTCGCGGGCCTTGCGGTAGTAGTAGCCCGGCTGCTTGGTGCCGCGGTGGTCGCCGTACGCCGGGTTGTAGCGCTCGTTCTGCAACTCCACGTGCTGGCCGATCACCGTACGGCTCGGCCGCCCCGCGCGCGCGTCGTTCTCCAGGGCCGCCAGCAGTGCGTACACCCGGCACGCGGCCCGTGTCGCCTCCGGGTCCCGCGCGCGCAGGTCCGTCGGCACCGCACGCGGCCCGTTCGTCCCCTCGGGCCAGGCCCACACCGCCAGTGGGGCCGCGACCGCGGTACCCGCCGCGAGTGCCCCGGCCAGCCGGACCACCCTCCGCCGCTCCATGGTGCTAGGCCCGGGCGAGGGCGATCCGCACCGCGCCGTCGACGCCGCGCCGCGTGCGCCCGTGCTGCTCCGCCATGGATACGCCCCCAGGATCCGTGCCGCCGGTCGGTGACCGGATGATCAGGGGGAGCGTCTCACACGCCCGAACGGGCGGTCACTGCTCGGCGGCCGCCGACGCCTGCGCCTGTCCCCGCCTGTTGATCTGGCGGACGGTGAACTCGGCCAGGTCGTTGCCGATCTGGAAGGCCTTCGTGTCCGACTTCGTCACGTCCTTGCCGGTGGTGAAGCCGGCGGTGGTGAAGTAGGCGTAGCGGCCGTAGGAGTTGGTGGTCGTCCGGCAGGTGGCGCCGTCGCAGAAGGTCTTCACGCCCTTGCCGGACAGCGACCTGACCAGGCTGTCGGCGTCGGCCTGCGACTTGACCTTGGACGCCTGCGCCTCGGTGTCGAAGACGGCCACGCCCACGGTCACCGCGACGTCGTCCTTGACGTACGTCACACGCATCAGGCGGGTGCAGCCGTTGGCGGTGAGGATCTTGGGGAGGGTGCCCTGGGCGGCCGAGACGCAGTTCCTGGTGTCGGCGGTCGGGCCCTTGCGGTAGACCGTCGTGCCCATGGTCAGCCGGGTGCCCGGGAAGAGCGTCTCCACCGACAGCGGCGCGGTGTCCTTGCTCTTGCTGGAGATGAAGTCCTTCGGGTCCAGCGGCGGCGGAGCGCTGGTCGGCGCGAAGGACGGGGCCGAGGCGCTGCTGCTGGGCAGGGCGGCGCTGGCGGGCAGGTTCGACGGGTCGCCGGAGGCCTTGTCGTCGCCGTTCGCGGAGACCACGGCCATCGCGACGGCCGTGCCGATGGCTATGGTCGCGACCACGCCACCGCCGATGAACAGCAGTCTGCGCCGCCGGTTGCGCGTCTCGGACGCCTCGGCGAGCGCGGCCCAGTCCGGTGTGTCGCCACTGTTGCCGCTGGTCCACGGCTGCTGGGAGTGCGGTTTCCAGGGATCCCACTGGGACGGGGGTCCCCCCTGCTGCCCGTAGCTCATGGGGCGCATCTTAGACGGGGGCCGGGAGGTGTAGTTGAGCCTCCGCGAAGGCCCCCGGGGACCTTTCCGGCCAGGGTCGTACATCTCGCCTCGCCGGTGTCGCGGCGGCCTCGTTTTGACCCGTCCGGGGCACGCCGGTATCCTGCTTGTTCGTTGTGTATTGGCTTGCTCATTCTCACGGGACGGGCCCTTACACCGGTCCACCGGGCCGATGACCAGCGACCCCACGCACGCGGTTTGCGTCGCCGCCGTGGGTCAAGGCTGTCGTGATCGTTTCGGTGACCTGTTCAGGACCATTCACTCGAAGCGAAGGCTACGAACCGTGCGTACGTACAGCCCCAAGCCCGGCGATGTGACGCGCCAGTGGCACGTCATCGACGCTCAGGACGTTGTCCTGGGCCGTCTGGCCTCCACTGCGGCCTCCATCCTGCGTGGCAAGCACAAGCCGATCTACGCGCCCCACGTTGACACGGGTGACTTCGTCATCATCATCAACGCCGACAAGGTGCACCTCTCCGGCAACAAGCGGACCCAGAAGATGGCGTACCGCCACTCCGGCTACCCGGGTGGTCTGCGCTCCGTCCGTTACGACGAGCTGCTCGACAAGAACCCCGAGAAGGCCATCGAGAAGGCCGTCAAGGGCATGCTCCCCAAGAACTCCCTGGGCCGTCAGATGCTCTCGAAGCTGAAGGTCTACAAGGGTGACCAGCACCCGCACGGCGCGCAGCAGCCGCAGCCGTACGAGATCACCCAGGTCGCGCAGTAAGTCCGGCCACCCCCTAAGACTGAAGAGAATCTGAGGAGAATCGTGGCCGAGACCACTGCCGAGCAGCCGCTCGAAGAGCTTGACATCGACAGCTACACCACGGAGTCGGACGTCCCCGTCGAGGGCGAGTACACCTCCGAGTCCCTCGCGTCCCGCTTCGGCGACCCCCAGCCGGCCGCCGGCCTGGGCCGCCGCAAGAACGCCATCGCCCGCGTCCGGATCGTCCCGGGCACCGGCAAGTGGAAGATCAACGGTCGCACCCTTGAGGACTACTTCCCCAACAAGGTGCACCAGCAGGAAGTCAACGAGCCCTTCAAGGTCCTGGAGCTTGAGGGCCGTTACGACGTCATCGCCCGCATCGCCGGTGGCGGTGTCTCCGGTCAGGCCGGTGCGCTCCGTCTCGGTGTCGCCCGCGCGCTGAACGAGGCCGACGTCGACAACAACCGCGGCCCGCTCAAGAAGGCCGGCTTCCTCCGCCGCGACGACCGTGCGGTCGAGCGCAAGAAGGCCGGTCTGAAGAAGGCCCGCAAGGCCCCGCAGTACAGCAAGCGCTAGTCGCCAGCTGCCCTGCTCGTACGTCCACGGGCTTTTTCGCCCGCGCGTACTCCGAACGCCCCGGCGGCACGCCACTGTGCCGGCCGGGGCGTTCGTTTATCACCTGACTTTGGGTCTAATGGCACAAGACGCTCAAAGGCTCGTGTGCTCGTATGTCGGGGCGCTGCCTCGGCAACCGTCGGGGTACTGCCCCGACGACGTTCGGGGCGCTGCCCCGATCGACGCTTCCTCGGGAGGACAAGTGGGACGACTCTTCGGAACGGACGGCGTGCGCGGCGTCGCCAACGCGGATCTGACGGCCGAGATGGCGCTCGGCCTGTCCGTGGCGGCGGCGCACGTGCTGGCCGAGGCGGGCACGTTCGAGGGCCACCGGCCGACGGCGGTCGTCGGACGCGACCCGCGCGCGTCCGGGGAGTTCCTGGAGGCCGCGGTCGTCGCCGGCCTCGCCAGCGCGGGCGTGGACGTCCTGCGGGTCGGCGTGCTGCCGACGCCGGCGGTCGCGTACCTGACCGGCGCGCTCGGCGCCGACCTCGGCGTCATGCTCTCCGCGAGCCACAACGCCATGCCGGACAACGGCGTGAAGTTCTTCGCCCGCGGCGGCCACAAACTCGCCGACGAGCTGGAGGACCGGATCGAGGCGGTGTACGACTCCCACCGGCACGGTGAGCCGTGGGAGCGGCCGACCGGGGCGGGCGTGGGGCGCGTACGGGACTACGAGGAGGGCTTCGACAAGTACGTCGCCCACCTCGTCGCCGTCCTGCCGAACCGGCTCGACGGGCTGAAGATCGTCCTCGACGAGGCGCACGGGGCCGCGGCGCGGGTGTCGCCGGAGGCGTTCTCGCGGGCCGGCGCCGAGGTGATCACGATCGGGGCCGAGCCGGACGGGCTGAACATCAACGACGGCTGCGGCTCGACCCACCTCGACCAGCTCAAGTCCGCCGTCGTCGAGCACGGCGCGCACTTCGGCATCGCGCACGACGGGGACGCCGACCGGTGCCTCGCCGTGGACCACACCGGCGAGGAGGTGGACGGCGACCAGATCCTGGCCGTGCTCGCGCTGGCGATGCGGGAGCGTTCCGCACTGCGCTCCGGCACCGTCGTCGCGACGGTCATGTCGAACCTGGGCTTCAAGCTGGCGCTGGAGCGGGAGGGGCTGCGGCTCGTGCAGACGGCGGTCGGCGACCGGTACGTGCTGGAGGAGATGAAGGAGCACGGCTACGCGCTGGGCGGCGAGCAGTCCGGGCACGTCATCATCCTCGACCACGCGACGACGGGCGACGGCACGCTGACGGGCCTGATGCTGGCCGCGCGGGTCGCGGAGACCGGACGGTCGCTGCGTGAACTGGCCTCCGTCATGGAGCGGTTGCCGCAGGTCCTCATCAACGTCCCGGACGTCGACAAGTCCCGGGTGAAGACGTCGGCGGAGCTGACGGCGGCGGTGGCCGAGGCGGAGCGTGAACTCGGCTCCACCGGGCGGGTGCTGCTGCGCCCCTCGGGCACGGAGCCGCTGGTCCGGGTGATGGTCGAGGCGGCCGACATCGACCAGGCGCGGTCGGTGGCGGGGCGGTTGGCGGACGTGGTGAAGTCGGCGCTGGGCTGACGCAGGAGCTGCCCGGCCCGAGGACGATGGTGTCCACGGACCGGGCAGCGTTCCTATCGGTTCGGCCGGCCGCTCAGGCGGCCGGTGCCAGCCGGTAGAGCGTGACCCAGAGGTCGTACTCGCCGCTCGGTTCCACCTGGGCGACGTCCACCCGGGTGGGGCCCGCGGGCCGGTCCACCCGGAGCAGCCGGTCGGCGGGGACCTCGTCGCCCGCCCAGACCGCGTCGAAGACCACGAGACCGCCGCCCGCTTCCCATTGCGTGGCGACTTCCCACCGCACGGTCGGAAGCATCCGGGTCACCGTCCCGACCACGTCGGTGACGGACGTCTTCGCGAGCCTCTGCACGAACAGGTCCAGGTGCGGGACGTAGGTGAGAGGTCCCTTCCCGGCCGCGAGCACCAGTGCTTCGGTGCCCGCCACCTCGAACGTGCCGGCCGGGCCGGCGGTCTGGCCGGCCAGCCAGTAGGGCGTCGACTCCTCCGCCTCGCCTTCGTCGTCCTCCTCGTCGTCGTCGACGCCACCGCGCCACTGGTGGCGTACCTCGTCCGGAAGGCAGATGTAGAGCCCGCCCAGCGAGTCGATCCATGGCATCTCTGATGTCACCGGTTTGCACACCTGCCCATCATGTTCCGGGAATCCAATTGACCAGATTCTTCGGGACGATCAGTCCGGAGGCCCTTTGCCGGTATCCGGACGGATTCCTGCCGGTCAGCAGTTTCATGGCGAGGTTGCCCTGCCGCCGCATGCACGTCTCACAGTGCGGATACAGTACCTGAGGCGTTCCGGGCAGGACGAGTGACGTGATCGGCTGGTGGTCCGGCGTCCAGTGTCCCGAAGCTCTCGGGCTCGTGGCTCCGCAGGAATGGCAGCCCAGGCGATCCCCGATGTCCTGAATGCGGGCGACTTCGTCCGCGTTCATCTCGCCGAATTCGGAAACGTCCACCGATTCCGATGCGTGCGGTCCCGGGAAAAGGAGTTCGCATTGCTGGGGCTTGCTGTTGTGCGTGAGGACCGGACGCGAACCCACCAGCACGTAGAACGTGTGCAGCTCCGCGACCGTCAGGTTGTGGACCGTCGCCCGCGCAACGGTCCAGCGCTTGACCGCGGTGATCTGCACCCGCGTGCCCGCGCTGGTCCTCAGCCACTCACCCGACGCCAGATCGGTGGCGCGCAGCCAGACGCCGAGCTCCGGCACCCAGAAGGGGTGGCCGTCGGTCGCGGTGACCGAGGCGGTCCGGGAACCCTTTTTCCCGTCGATGTCGACGGTGATCCTGACGAGGTGCTTGAGCCCCACGCCCTTGATCTCGGCCGTCACCTTCTCGGGCTTGGTTTTTCCGGTCTCCGGATCGGTGGCCAGGACCTTGTCACCGATTTTCACGTCCTTGATGGCTTTGACCGAGCCGTCGGCCATCAACACCTTGGTGTTCGGAGTGAAACTGTTTTTCGTGGAGCACGAGGCGGCCAGACTCTCCAGGCGGTCCGCTTCCTTCCGGCTCTTGCGCCACTCCTTGAAGTCCGACAGCAGCTTCTTGCCCAGCCCCCAGATCCGCTTGCCCAGGGCCTCCGCCTTGGCCCACTTCCACGGGGCCGCGTACTTTCGCGCGAGTTTGGCCAGGGGGCCGCCGCCCAGGAAGGAGCCGACCACGTTCAGGGCGGTGCTGCCGCAGGCGGCCAGGTTGCCCGTGGTGAAGCAGTCGAGGGCGTCGGTGATGCCCAGTTCGTCGGCGGCGATCTTGCCGAGTTCCTTGGCGATGGCGATCGCCCGCTGCTTGGCGGAGTCCTCCTTGGCCCGGGCCTGGTCCGCCTTGGCCTGCGCCGGCGTGTACGTCGACGTGTTGCCGTTCGAGTCCCCGCTGCTGGTGCTGCTCTTGCCGCCCGGCGGGTTGAACGGGGTCTTGGCCGTGTTCTGGCCGTACCCGTCGCAGATGTCCTTCGGGCACAGGCCCGTCGGGTCGCTCAAGGTGACCGGGTTGTTGTTGGCGTACGCGTACCCGTTGATCTGCTGCGGGTCCGTGTAGTCGACCACCGGGTCCGCCGAGATGAAGCGGCCCGTGTCCGCGTCGTACTCGCGGGCGCCGAGGGTCGTCAGCCCCGTCGACTTCTGGACCGTACCGCCGACGAAGCCCTTGTCGTTGACCCAGCCCGACGAAGAGGTCGAGGAGGACGTCGACGAGTCGCGCTCGTTGCCGAACGCGTCCATGCGGCGCCGGGTCGTCGAACCCGTCTTCGCGTCGACCGCCAGCTGCGCCGTGCCCTGCGCGTCCGAGGCCAGGAAGTGGACGCCGTCCGCCTCCCGCATCGCGACCGTGGTGCCGGCGAAGGTGTAGTACCGGGTCGCGGTCACCTTGGCCGTGGACTTGTCGTAGTGCAGTTCCGTGCCGGGCAGGTAGAACGTCTTCTCGGTGGGGGTGTCCCGCAGGATCCGGGAGCCCGACGCGTCGTACTTGTACGTCGTCACCGAGTTGTCGGCGTTCGTGACCGTGGTCAGCTCGCCCTGCTTGTCCCAGGCCAGCGACTGGGTGTCACCGTCCAGGACCCGGCTGGTGGTGTTGCCGGAGGCGTCGTAGGTGTAGGAGTCCTGCGAGGTGACGGCCGGCGTGGTGCTCGTCGCCGTCGTCTGCTCCGTCACCGACGACACCGTGTGCGGGCCGGAGGCCGCGCCGCCCGGGCCGGAACCGGTCTCGCCGTACTTGTACGTACGGCTCGACGTGGCCGCCCCGTTGAGCCCGTGCCGGACCTCGCTGGTGCGGTTGCCGAGGGAGTCGTAGCCGTAGTCGGTCCAGTACGGGGAGACCCCGCCGACCGTCGACGCCGACGCGCCCGACGCGCAGGCCGCGTCCGTGCTGCCCGTGCCCTTGGCGTCGTTGGACGTCGTCGAGGACGTCCAGGCCGAGGAGAGGCGGGCGAGGCCGTCGTAGGTGAAGCACTGGACGTCGCTCGTGCCGCCCGTGGGCGTGTCCGCGATGGACAGGACGTCACCGGCGGCGTCGTACGTGTAGTTCGCGTCGTACGCCACGCTGGAAGCGCCCTCGACGTCCACCCGCGAGGTGGTCAGCCGGTCGGTGCCCGCCTCGTAGGTGTTGGTGATCCACGTCTTCTTCGCCGACGACTCACCCGTGTACAGCTCCAGCTGCTCCAGGTTCGAGGTCGGGGAGTACGACGCGTCCGTGACGTAACTCAGGCCTCCGATGGAGGAGTTGACGCCGACCGGGCGCTGCAGGCCGTCGTAGGCGTAGGTGACCGACTCGGCGGACAGGTCACCGGCCGCCGGCAGACCCTGGCCCTGGACCGTGCCGTCCCGGTTGTACTGGGTGGTGAACTCGTACGTGCCGCCCAGCTGCGGCTCGGCCGTCTTGGACAGGTAGTACTTCGTCGAGATCGGCTGGTAGTCGTTGTTCGGGTCGAGGGTCGGGTACGTCACCGACGAGTAGACCGCGCCGTCCTTGTAGGTGTAGACGCCGTACAACTCGCCCTTGTAGACCGTGTCGTACTTGCTGACCGACAGCTTGGTGCCGGTGGTCGCCTCGCCCTGCCAGGTCGAGGCCACGCGGCCCAGCTCGTCGTAGACGGTGGAGGTCTTGTCGCCGTTCACCGTGACGGACGTCTGGCGGTCCAGCGCGTCGTACGTGTACGAGGACGAGCCCGTGTCGGGGTCGACGGCCGTCTTCTTCCGGCCCAACTGGTCATACGTGTACGACCACTTGTCGCCCTTGTCGTCCGTCACGGAGGTCAGCAGACCGGCCGCGTTGTAGCCGTAGGACGTGGTGACCGCGTTGCCGCCCGCCGGGTACTGGATCTGGGCCGTGGTGTTGTCCCGGGCGTCCTTGACCGCCGTCGTCTTGACGCCGCCCTGCGGCGGGGTGGTCGTGACCCGGTCGCCGCCGTACGCGTACGTCGTGCGGTACTTCTCGGTGCCCTGCACCTTGAAGACCGTCGCCGTGGTGCGGCCCGCGCCGTCGTACTCGGTGACCGTCTGCGCGTCGAGGTCGGCGTTGACCGGCTCGAACAGCGTCGAGGACGGGGCGCCGGAGGCGTAGTAGGTGTCGTTGACCTGCCGCACCCGGCCCGAGCCGTCGTACAGCGTGTCGGCGACCATCCGCCCGCCGTCGTCGCCCTCGGTCTGGTCCTGCCGGGGCCGCAACCAGCCGTCGTACAGCGACCATTCACTGCCGTACGAGGTGCCGTCGTTCTGGATCTTCTCCGTGTGCACGGCGGTCGGGCCGTCGCTGCCGCGGATCAGGTACGTGTACTTGATGGACGGGGTGAAGCTGTTCGCCTTGGGCCGGTCCGGCAGCCACACCGAGACCAGGCGGCCGAGGCCGTCGTAGGCGAGGTCGGTGCGCAGGCCGTTCTGGTCGACCTTGGCGGTCGGCACACCCCACGCCGGGGCGTACTCCGTGGAGGTCGTCCAGCCGTCGATGTTGGTGACCACCGCCTTGGTGGCCAGGCCGTAGGTGTCCGTGTAGACCGTGGAGGAGGTGTACTGCGTCGCGGACGACGCCGTCTCCGCGTCCTTCACCACCTTCGGGCGGCCGTAGTCGTCGTACGTCGTCACGGCGGTGGTCTGGTACGTCGCCGTCGTGCCGTCGTGCGCCGACAGCCGCTTGGTCATGGTGATGTCGCCCTTGGTGGGGGCGGCACCCAGCGTCGACGAACCGTCGTAGTAGGTCAGGTCGTCGGAGATGACGTCCTTGGAGCGGTCGGGTGTCGACGCGCAGTCCACGCCGACCTTCTCCACCCGCGCAACCAGCGAGTAGATGTGCGCGCTCGCGCTGTCCGCGTACTCGGTGCGGGTGCACTGGTTGTCGGCGACGCCGACCTCGCCGTCGTCGTCGACCGTGACCTCGCGGCCGGTCGAGGAGTCGTACGTGGTCGTGGACTTGGTGTGCCGCCAGCCGCCCACCGCGAGCGCGGTGTAGGTGTCGGTGGAGCCGGTGTCCACGTAACGCGCCTTGTACGTCGCCCAGTCGTGGGTCTCCGTCGCCGTCACCGCGGTCCACGGCACCGTCACCGACTTCTCGGTGACCGTGTCCCCGTCGTAGGTGAGCGTCTCCAGCTCCTGGCCGGCCTTCCAGTCGGAGTCGGTGTAGGAGACGCCGTTGGAGTCGGTGACCGTCGCCGAGCGGGTGGTGCCGCTCTTGTCCACGTCGCCGTCGAGACCGCGGAAGAAGACGTGCTCGGTACGGGTGTTGGAGGCGGAGTTGGTGCCGTCGGAGGTGACGACCCGCACCCGGCCGTAGCCGCGCCAGTCGCCCCACGTGCGGTACTCGGACTTGGTGATGCCGTCGGCCGGCGTCTTCCGCCAGCCCGCGTCGCCCAGGTAGGTGTACGAGGTGATCTGGTCGGCGTTGTCACCGGTCAGGTCGGTCTGGACGACGGAGGCGACCACGTACTTGTGGAACCAGTCCGTGATCGGGTCGACGACGCCCGGCGGGTTCCACTTCACCGGGAAGCAGCGCTTGGTGGAGGAGTCCTCCGCCGGGAGGCTGCCGGTGGCGCACTGGTTGTCGGCGTAGTTGACGCTGAGCGCGCCGCCCGACTCGTTCTCCACGCCCGACAGCCGGAAGCGGTAGAACGGCGCCAGGTTGTCGCCCGACTCGTCGACCCGGTTGGGCAGTTGGGTGCCGTACAGCTTCACGGACGGGACCGAGACGTCGGTGCCGACCTTGCCCGTGTGGTCGATCTTGCTCAGCCACAGCGACTTGGAGGCGTCGCCGTTGTCGGTGAAGACGTGGGTCAGGCTCCACTCGTCGACCGGCGTGTAGGTCGCGTCACCGGTGCGGATCTGCGTGGTGATCTTCGTGAGCTTCTTGCGGGTCCAGAACGTCGGCGAGTTCTGGCCCGGGCACTTGCTGTCCGCCTTGCAGTTCTGGTCCCACGGCACGTCCGGCCAGTCGGCGGCCGTGGAGTCGGTGAGCGCGCCGGCGGAGCAGTCCGTCAGGGAGCCCACGCAGCGCTCGGCGGTGGTGAAGACGACCTGGGCGGCGGGCTTGGTGGTGTACACCGAGCCGTCGCGCTGGCCGTAGTCGATGCGCTTGAGGTAGCCGCCGCGGATGTACGGCTTGCCGTTCTCCGCGGTCTTCAGGCCCTGCGTGTAGTAGTTGGTCTCCGTGCCGTAGAAGTACGACATGGCGTCGCCGTGCGCGTCGACGACGTAGTCCAGGTTCCAGCGCCAGGCCTGCGTGCAGTAGGCGTCGGCGAACGTGGAGTTGTAGCAGGGCTCCCCGGAGTCGTCGCCGTAGACCGGCACGGTCCAGGTGGAGTTGGTCTCCTCGTTGCCGCTCGTGTAGCCCGGCAGCCGGTCCAGACCGAAGTAGTACTGGGTGCCGTCGGACGTGGTGATCTTCCAGTACTCACCGTTGTTGTCGCCGTTGGTGGCGCCGGTCAGGTGCTCGACCTTGGCGTTGTCGTCGGAGCTGACCCGCCACTGACCGGTGGTGTCGTCCTTGACGAGCCGGCCCGAGGTGCCGCCGGTCAGCGAGAGCGTGGCGTTGTCGAACGCCCAGCACTCGTCGCCGTTGGTGTCGTCGTGGCCGTCGTCGGCGCACCCCTTGTAGCTGCGCTCGATGTAGCCGGGGTCGTAGGAGAAGCCCTGGCCGATCCACGAGCCCTGGTTGTTGGTGGTGGCCGTCTGGCCGTCGATGGACTGGGAGTTGTACGCCAGCGCGACGGTCGGCTGCAGACTGCCCGGCACCGGCGGCACGTTCATCGGGTAGTTCCAGGTGAACGCGCCCGACGAGGTGTCCACGCCCCACTGCGAGGACTGCGCGAGGCTGGTCGCCTTGTAGTCGCCGCCGTCGCCGCTGCTGCCGGAGGTGGCCGCCACGACGGTGGCCGACGAGGTGGTGGAGTCGGCCTGGAGGAGCTGGGTGGAGGGGCCGGAGGTGTCGGCGGCCGCGGTCACGGTCGCGGTCAGCGTCCGCCGGGCCTGGTCGTTCACCGACTTCAGGTACGTCGGTGTCGAACAGCCCTTCTTCTGCGGTGTGGTGAGCACACAGGCCGGATAGGTGGCCAGCCGCAGCCGGGAGCTGTAGGCACCGCCGTAGGCGTCGGCGAAGTCCGCGTAGTCCAGGGTGACCTGGGCGGGACCGGCGCTGGTCGCGCCGTCCGTGCGGGCGACGGTGAACAGCACGCCGTCGACGCCGGCGGCCTGCGCTGCCTGGTGGCCGAGGACCTCCAGCCGGACGGAGCCGGCGCCCTTCCTGCCGCCGGCCGCCTTCGCGGTCAGCGGCAGGCCCGCGGCCCTGACCGCCTTGCCGGTGAGGGCGACCTCGGCGCTGCCCGCCTTGGGCCAGTGGGCCTTGGCGGTCTTCCTCACCGCGGCCTTCCTGGCCTGGTCGGTCTTCTTGTACGTCTTCGCGGTGGCGTTCTTCCCGCGCACCGGGTCGTCGAGGTTCGTCTGCGTCTTGGGCCGGGTCAGGCCGCTGTCGGAGGCGCTGGCCGTGGGGGCGTACTGCGGGAGCAGCCCTATGGACAACGCCAGTCCGAGGACCACCGCTGCCCGTCTGCGACCGCTTCTCCAGGCCGGTCGCGCCGACCGGAACCAGGGAGGCGAGGACATCAACTCTCCTAGGGATGGGGTTGGTTGGCACGGCACGCACGCATGCCGAGACGGGCGGGCGGCACAGTGGCCGCCCGCCCGGGTACGGGAGGGGTTACGCCGAGGTCTCGTCGATGCTGGCGCCGCCCGGCAGGACCGCGACGGCCGCCACCAGCGACGCGTCCAGCGGACCCTGGTACATGCGGACCTCGTCGAGGGCGCCGGAGAAGTACTCGCTCGACGCCGTCCCGGTCAGCGTGCGGCCGACCTGGAGGCTGGTCGTGCTGAAGTCCCAGGTGTTGTCCCAGGAGGCGTCGACGGCGGCGACGCCGTTGACGTACAGCAGCACATCGCCGAACACGGCGTTGTAGACGAGCGCGAGATGGTCACCGGCGGCCGCGGAACTCGGCGCGTCACCGTTGTCCAGCACGGTGGTGGTCACCGGCGCCGACGAGTCCGAGTCGGTCACCACCAGCTGCCAACGGGCCTGGGCCGCCACGTACTTGACCTTGATCGCGGTGCCGTTGGCGCCGGACAGCGACAGCACGGTCTCGTCCGTCGTCGGGTTCGCCGAGGCCAGGCGGGCCCGCGCGGTCACCGTGAAGCTGTCCTGCGCGGTCAGCGGTCCGGCGACGCCACGGGTGGCGTAGGCGTCCGTGCCGTTGAGGACGAGGTGCCCGTCACCCCACAGCGGGGCGGCCGGGGGCGAGCAGTCCGGGTCGGCCTCGGGGTCGCAGGAGTCGTCCGGTACGTAGATGGAGGCGCCGCCGCCCAGGGTCAGTCCGGTGCCGCCCCCCGTCTCGGGGGAGACGCCGCTGGTGGCCTGGTCGAGCTGCCAGTAGGCGAGCTGGTGCGGCTGGATGCCGCCGAGCTCCTGGCCCTCGGTGGGCGGGATGACCCGGTCGTGGATCTTGACGTCGGCGACGCTGCCCTTGAGGTTGTTGACGTAGCCGTCGAGGTCGATCCGGCGGCCGATCTGGATGGCCCCGGTGGCGCTCCAGGTGGTGTGCCGGGCCTGCACGTCGTCGGCGACGAGCACCCCGTTGACGTAGAGCATCATCTTGCCGAGCTCGGCGTCGTACACCCCGATCAGGTGCGTCCAGCTGCCCGGGACGGCCGCCGCGCCGGAGACCTTCCAGGTGCCCAGCGACTCCATGTCGCTGACCGGGATGCGGAAGGTCCAGGAGGCGGAGTCGACGTCGTAGCCGAGCTCGAAGCCGGGCTGGGCGGAGCCGTCCTGGCTGACGACCGTCATGCTCTGGGTGGGCAGCGTCGGCAGCATCACCCAGGCGCTCACCGAGAAGGTCTTGCCGGTGTCGACGGTGGCCGAGCCGGAGTCGAGGTAGGCGTTGCCGGTGCCGTCGAAGGAGGCGGCGG